>JBAXWB010000032.1 GCA_037128595.1 bacterium | reverse complement strand
GAAGATTACCGCCTCCATTAGCCAATGCTGTTGCATTGGCTAATGGCTGGCGGGAGATATAACGACCCATAGCCCTGCAACTCTACAAACTTCGGCACCCCCTGCACCCATTGAGGCGCTAAAGCCGATACCGGCAGTGCCCGTTGAGATACCGCATCCCGTGGTGGCGGCGGCGCCAGTCCTGATTCTTGAAGATGCCGCCGAGACAGCGGCTACTACAGTAAATGCTGTTGAGCAACCAAGCCAAGCGCCTCCCTCAATGGAGGGCGCCGCTCCGTCGGCGCCGGTTGCTGGGCTGACCATTCCAGAGGCGGGCCCCGTCGATTCGGCTCCTGATCCGGCCTTTGTTAGCCCGGCGTTGACAGAGCAACGCCCTCCATTAAATACAGAGGCCGAGGTGCCGGATGCGACCCCATTGCCGGCAGTCGCTGAGCCGGTGTCGCCTCCTTCTGATACGACATGAAATAGACGACGCTAAACAGTTTAGCATTGGATATTTAGTGTGGCGTCAAGGTGATCTTGGCTCCATCCCTCTTGCTGCAAAAGTGTATTAACATCGATGAACAGGATATCCAGGATGAGGGGGGGGGGGGGGAAGTCTTGCCTGTTTTTGAAATAATATAACTATATATAAGTTGACTATATATCTTTTGGATGTCTTAATTCATGGAAAGTGCAAGGACTGTAGGATGGAATCGATGAGCCTGTTTTGCAATCGATCAACACATCCTTGGGAAGAGAGGCATCCACTCCATTATGAAAAAGCATCTGGCCATTTTTGAGGGGCACGAAATTCGTCGCACTTACGATGAGAAGACCGAAACCTGGTTTTTCTCCGTTGTAGACATTGTTCAGGTTTTGACCCAACAGCCTGATTATCAGGCTGCTCGAAACTATTGGAAGGTTTTGAAAAACCGCCTTACCAAGGAAGGAAGTCAGTCGGTTACAAATTGTAACCGACTGAAATTACGTGCTTCAGACGGTAAAAGTTACCTCACCGATGTGGCCAGCGCCGAAACACTCTTGCGCCTTGTCCAGAGCGTCCCAAGTCCGAAGGCCGAACCTATCAAACTCTGGCTCGCAAAAGTCGGTTATGAGCGAATGCAGGAGATGTCCGACCCTGCCCGCGCTCTCGAGAGAGCCCGAGCTACTTGGCAGAGTCATGGCCGCAGCGAAAAGTGGATTCAGCAACGTATGACCGGGCAGGAGACCCGCAATAAACTTACCGATTACTGGGCCTCGCACGAGATCAAGAAGGGGGATGAATACGCCATCCTCACCAATCTCATCCATCAGGAATGGAGTGGGGTAAGCGTCAATGCCCACAAAGAGTTGAAAGGCTTGAAAACCCAGAACCTTCGTGACCACATGAGCGAGGCCGAACTCATTTTTACCGCTTTGGCTGAACTCTCAACCCGCCAGATTGCCGAGACCATTGACGCTACCGGTATGGTCGCTAACCAGACTGCCGCGAAGACCGGCGGCAGGATTGCCAAACATGCCAGAGTGGCGCTTGAGGCCCAGACCGGAAAAAAGGTTGTAACTGGGGCGAACTATTTGCCACCCAGAAGCACTAAAATAATTCGGGGCTGAATATGCTCCGATTCTGCTGCCCCCCCCTCCCCCCATGCCGCCGGTCCGCGAGGCCGCAGACCCTCCCAAGATTCTTCAAATTAGCGGCATCTTTCTGAGCGGGAGTCCGGAGAGTATCGCAGGGACAGTGATATAGAATTCCATAGGGAAAGAGGCGTCCCCATTGCCGGCAGTCGCTGAGCCGGTGTCGCCTTCCCTCCGCAACTCCACACCTCGACAACCAAACTATTCCACCCCTTTCGGTTTGCTTGACGAAGTTCGCAACATCTGTATATTAACTAATACTAAATAATAACCAGTTGATAATATACCGGATATGATATACAGTAAAAAGAAAGTTAAAGAGCGTAAGCCTATCGGGTGGTTGAGTGGTGAAATTAAAACCCCGCCGTTTTCTTCCGGGGCAAGGGTTGAGGCCGGGTATTTGCTATGTCGCCTACAGAATGGAGATTTGTTGCCGTTGCCTCATTCGCGGCCGATGCCAGGAGTTGGCTCGCACTGCCATGAATTGAGGGTGAAGGATGCCCACGCAGAATGGCGGATCATTTATCGGGTCGATTCCGATGTTATCTTGGTGGTGGCCGTTTTTGAGAAGAAAACGAGGGAAACGCCACAGCACATAATGGACGTCTGCCGCTACCGGTTGCGGCAATATGATGAAATAGCGGGAGGATGAATGAATATTGCAAAACAAAAGCGGCTTGAAGGGGCGGGCTGGAAGTTTGGCAGTGCCGCAGATTTTCTCAATTTGACAGAAGAAGAAAAAGCCTATGTGGAGATAAAATTAGCCTTGGCCCATACGTTAGAATCCACCCGGAGACAACTGGGGTTTACTCAAAAAACATTAGCCGTCAAACTCCATACCAGCCAGCCCCGTGTGGCTATGATGGAAAAGGGTGACCCATCCGTTACGCTGGACCTTTTGATACGGGGATTGCTTGCGCTTGGAACTAAACCCCACCAACTCGCCGCATTGCTGTAGCGTGCAGATGGCACCGGTTGATGGAACGCCCCGGCCGTTCCGCTTGTTGTCCCTCCCTTTCTACATGCTCGGCCAGGCGCGGCGGTTGTGCTCGGATGCGCTCAGGAGAGTGTCATAGGGACAGATGTTTGAACTGGACGTCCTGCATTGCTTATTAGGTGGAGGCCGACGTCCCGGCGGCATGAGTTTCAGTAAGAGTCATCCTAGGTGCCGATGCCGCCGGGACGTCGGCATCCACCCACATACCGCATCCCGTGGTGGCGGCGGCTACTACAGTAAACGCCGTTGAGGAACCACCCCCCGAGCCCGCATCAATGGAGGGCGCCGCTCCGTCGGCGCCGGTGTCTGGGACGCCCATCCCTGAGCCGGGTCCCGTCAATTCTGCTCCTGATCCGGCCTATGTTAACCCGGCGTTGACAGAGCAACGCCCTCCATTAAATCCAGAGGCCGAGCCGCCGGATGCGCCCCCATGGCTGGCAGTTTCTGAGCCGGTGCCGCCTCCCTCAACAACTGAACAACCCGACAACTTAACAACTCGCCCCTTCCTACACCCCGAGCAACCTCCGCACATGCCGCGCAATCGCCAGGGAGGCGGTCAGGCCGGGGGATTCCATGCCGATGAGATTAATGAAATTCGGCAGGCCATTGGCGGCTTCGTGGCGGATGATGAAATCCATGACGCCTGACCCCTTGAGCTTTGGGCGGATGCCCGCCATGTCGGGCATCAAACGGGATTCTTCCAGCCCGGTAATGATTTTGCAGGCGGATTGGTAGAAGGCCCCCTGCTTGCGCTCGTCAACGGTATAGTCCAGCCGGTCAACATATTCGGTGTCAGGTCCGAATCGCATCCGGCCACCCAGATCCAGGGTGGCGTGGACCCCTAGCCCGGTCAGGTCCTTGTGGGGCACGGGATAGATGAGCCGGTGGATGGGGGCCGCGCCTGTGTAGTAGAAATAGTCACCTTTGCAGTAGTGCAGCCGATACCCCAGGGCGTCCACATCCAACCTGGTCAATCCGGCCACATGGTCGGAGTGGAGCCCGGCGGCATTGATGACGATCCGCGATTGAAACCGGTACTCATCGTCCCCAGCCACAATCTCGTAGTCATTTCCATGGCGGGTAATGTGTTTGGCCTCACTCTTGAAAGCGAACAGCACCCCCGCCTTCGTGGCCTCGCGATAGTAACTGTCCATCAGAGCGTGGGAGTTGAGGATGCCGGTGTTCGGTGCCCATAAGGCCTTGATCCCGGGCACCCGGGGCTCCCAGGCCTGGATTTGCTTCGCATCGATGATGGATAGATGCTCCACCCCATTGTCACGACCTTTTTGGTATAACGCCTGGACCTGCCCGACTTCCTGCTCTGTGGTCGCCACGATGAGCTTCCCCAGTTTCTGGTGGGGGATGGCATGGGCCTGGCAGTAGTCGTAAAGCAAGGCCGCGCCTTCAACGCAAAGCCGCGCTTTCAACGAATCCTTGGGATAGTATATCCCGGAGTGAATGACTTCGCTGTTGCGGCTGCTGGTCTCGCGCCCGAAGTGGTCGTTCTTTTCGAGGACGATGATGTCGGAAAACTGACTGGAAAGTTCACGCGCGATGGCCAGACCGATTACGCCTGCACCAATAATGGTGACTTCTGTTTTGTCCATGTTTACGGACTCCGTTTACAAATACAGTTCAACTTTGAACTTCTATCGCTCTGGGCGCATGGCCGAACTGTCGGGGTTATTCCCTGCACTTGACAAGAGAATTTGAACAGAAGTCGCAAAGTTCGCAAAGGCATGCGCGGCGAAGGCGCCGCGCATGCGGGGATTATTTAAATAATTCCTGCCGCCGCCGTCTTCGGCGGAGGCCCCCCTTCGCGATCTCTGCGACCTTCTGTTCAAGTTTCTTAACTCCTCGATTTCCTAAACACCAATGCTGCCGCATTCAGGCAGTAACGCAGGCCGGTGGGTTTGGGGCCGTCGGTGAAAACATGGCCCAGATGGGCGTCGCAACGGGCGCATCGGATTTCAGTACGGGCCATGCCGAAACTGATGTCCGTGTGCTCGATGATGTTTTCAGCGGCGACCGGCTTGAAGAAGCTGGGCCAGCCGGTGCCGGAATGGAATTTGGCTTCAGAGCTGAAAAGGGGCAGGTCGCAGCAGACGCAGGAATAGAGACCGGGCTCCGCCTGGTCGGTCATCCGGCTGCAGAACGGGGCTTCCGTGCCCTTGCTGCGCGTGACACGATATTGCTCGGGAGTCAGTTGTTTTTTCCACTCCGCATCGGTTTTAATCACCTTCTTCATCACGGATACCTCCTTCAGCTGGTGGTTAGCATCAAGCTCCCGCACCCGGACCGTTGGCTCCGGCTCAGCGGCCAACAATGCAAGTGTGGTTGAAAGCAGGCAGGGGATGAGAAAGATGCTTCTAAATACGGGGAATTTACCACGGAGGCGCGGAGATTTAGAGGGAGAGGGAAATCCAAATGTGGCGTTAATTTTTCCACATGACCCGCCTACAACGCTATGCGTAGCATTGCGGGCAGGGTACATGTGGAGCAAATAAACGCCACGGTTTCCTGAAGGAATTCGTTGAGAGGGAAGAGTCTTCAATTCTCGTTCCTCATTCTTCGGGTATTTCTCCAAAGAACCGTGGCGGGATTTTTCATTCAGGTACTCCGGAATTAAAAATCCCGCCACATTATATTTGTCTTCTCTCCCTAAATCTCCGAGCCTCCGTGGTAAATGTCCTCTCGGTTTTGCGTTTTTTGATGTGTCTGCCCTGAGGCAGGGGATGAGCAGGCGGTTCATATGGCGTAGTTGAGCGATTGGCCAGAGTCACGGGCGTCCTGTTTCTCGACCAGATCCTGCAGGGTGATGCCGCCCATGGCTTTCTTCATACTCTCCTCGATCTGCGCCCAGACTTCCCGCGTGACACAGGACGTGTTGCGGTCGCAGCTTTCAGGTTTGTCCAGACAGTCGACCAGCACGATCGGCCCTTCCAGCGCTGAAATGATTTCCAGGAGCGTGATCTGATCGTTGGGCTTAGCCACACTGTAGCCGCCCTTTGGTCCGCGGGCAGAATTAATCAGCCCGGCCGCCTTCGCCAGATTGATTACCTGCCAGAGATATTTCTCGGAAATTCCCTGCCGCTTGGAAATATCCCCCAAATTTACCGGCCCTTTGCCTTGATGCGTGGCAAGGTCGAGCAGAATCCTCAGTCCGTATCTTCCCTTAGTCGATATTTTCATACGTATATCCTAATAAATGACTGCAATATATTCAGTAGTTATCCTGTAGAGTTAGTAATTTAGCATTATGGTCATAATTTGGCGAGGATTAAGGTTTTCGAACGGGAGTTGAAGAAAATATTTACCACGGAGACTCGGAGGGGTAGGGGGAGAGGAAGAAAATGTTACGCGATTTTGACAAATGGCGAGTACCCCATTTGTCAAAATCGCGTAACGCTTCTCCGGGAGGAAGACGGAGCCACTCCGGCTGAGCTTCGCACAGGATATACCCCCCTCCCCGTTTTCTCCAAGGAAGGCGTTGCGGGAATTCCTGATTCGGTACTCCGAAGCGGGAATCCCCGCAACATTTTCTTAGCCCTCCCAGTCTTACTCTCCTTCGAACCCTCCGAGTCTCCGTGGTAAATCCCGAATTTATTTTACGGCCGAGGTGGCAGGATGAACCGGCGAATTCCTTGTTTCATTGTGGTGACGTTGAAATTCAAGAGAAGCCCAAGATGACATTTGGTTAGCCGCATGTAGGTTAACAACTGAGACTCGTGAACAGGCAGTAGTTCGGTAACGGCCTTGATTTCCACGACGACTTGCCGGTTGATCAGAAGATCGAGCCGCAAATCTTCGCCCACGCGGATGTCTTTATAGAGGAGTGGGATTGATAGCTGATTTTCGAATTGGATGTTGCGTTGCTTCAATTCCGCACACAAACTGCGCTCATAAATTTCTTCGTATAGCCCGGGACCCCAGTATCTGTGAACTTCAATGGCAGCGCCAATCACTAGGGATGTCAATTTCTCATCAATAAGCATAGGACTGTCCTTTATCTAAAAACAACATTAAATATAGCTATATATTAAAGATATCAAGAAAAGATTCACCACGGAGACGCGGAGGGGGGATTGGAGAGAGGGGAGAGAAAGAAAATGTTACGCGATTTTGACAAATGGCGAGTACCCCATTTGTCAAAATCGCGTAACGCTTCTCCGGGAGGAAGACGGAGCGACTCCGGTTGAGCTTCGCACGGGATATACCCCCCTCCCGTTTTCTCCAGGGAAGGTGTTGCGGGAATTCCTGATTCGGTACTCCGAAGCTGGAATCCCCGCAACATTTTCTTAACCCTCCCAGTCTTACTCTCCCTCAACCCTCCGAGTCTCCGTGGTAAATCTTTCTTCGCTTATTGCCCCGGCGAACTGACTCGTGTATTCTTTGAAATGCCATGGCTGATTCAACGGAAAACACAAAGGATGTCTCCCTGCCTCATTTCAGCACAGGGATTCCTGCGCTGGATGACACCCTGAAAAACCTGAAGGCCGGTGACAATGTCGTCTGGCAGGTGGATGATATCGAGGATTACCGCCCACTGGTGGAGCGCTTTGTGGAGCATGGGTTGACGACCGGAGCGCCCCTCGTCTACTTCCGGTTCGCGAGTCATCGTCAGTTGATTCCTGAAACGCCGGGGGTCGAGATTCATAATGTCGAACCGGAGGCGGGCTTCGAACATTTCGTGGGCAAGATCCTCAACGTGATCGAAAGCAAGGGGCGGGGGGCCTTGTACGTATTTGATGGCTTGTCCGAGCTGGCCGCCGACTGGTATAGCGACCGGATGCTTGGCAATTTTTTCATGATCACCTGCCCCTTTCTCTTCAAGCTCGATACCATTGCCTATTTTGCGCTCTTCCGGCATCACCACTCCTTCCATGCCGCCGAAAGCATCCATCAGACGGCGCAACTCGTGCTGGATGTCTATCGTAACCGGGACCGGTTTTTCATCCAGCCGCTCAAGGTGGACCGGCGTTACTCACCCACCTTGTACATGCTACATGAGTGGACCGAATCCGATGCCTGTCTGCCCGTTACCTCCAGTACCACCATTTCGGAAATTCTGGCCGGCATCTCCCAGCCCTGGCTGGACTTCTCTGCCACCCGGCCCGGCATCTGGATGAAAAACCTGGCCCGTGCCCAGAAGACCGTGGAGGCCATGCGGGCAGGGGTGGCGCCGGTGCAGGAGGTGCAGGAATCATTCCAGCGCCTGTTGAGGAGCGCCATCACGCGTGATGAAAAGTTCATGCCGCTGGTCTGCCGCTATTTCGAGCTGCCGGATCTGATGGCGATCATCCAGCGGATGATTGGCACCGGGCTGATCGGGGGGAAATCCCTCGGTATGCTGCTGGCCCGGGCGATTCTCCGTAAAAAGGCGCCTCAGCTCTATGAGAAGCTGGAACCGCATGACTCATTCTTTATCGGGGCGGATGTCTATTACACCTATCTCGTTCAGAACGGATGCTGGGAATTGAAGCGGAAGGTCGGGGATGCGCAGGTTTCCGATGAGCGCCATGAGGAGCGGCAGCAACGGCTCCTGTCCGGGACCTTTCCCAACCATATCCGGCGTCAGTTTGTCGAAATGCTGGATTATTTCGGGCAGTCGCCCATTATTGTCCGCTCCAGTTCCTTGCTCGAGGACAGTTACGGCAATGCCTTTTCGGGGAAATACGAGACAGTCTTCTGTGCCAACCAGGGAGCGCCTGAAGAGCGGCTGGAAGCCTTCATGGCGGCCGTGCGCCAGGTCTATGCCAGTACCCTCAGCCAGGAGGCGCTGGCCTACCGCACCCAGCGCGGCCTCCTCGAGCAGGATGAACAGATGTCGCTCCTGATCCAGCGGGTGTCCGGCGCCTTGTATGGCGACAACTATTTTCCGCAGATCGCCGGGGTCGGGTTCTCGTTCAATCCCTATGTCTGGAACGAGGAGATCGATCCCGAGGCGGGCATGTTGCGGCTGGTCTTTGGACTTGGCACCCGTGCCGTGGACCGCATCAGCAGTGACTACACCCGCCTGATCGCCCTCAATGCCCCGGACCGGCAGCCGGAGGGCGGGGGCGCCGAAGGGATCCGCTACAGCCAGCGGGTGGTGGATCTGCTGGATCTGCCCCAGAACAAACTGACCGCCAAGGAATTCAATGCCGTCATCGCGGGCATCCCGTCCGACGCCCTGGCCCTGGACCTGTTTGCCGAGAAAAGCGAAGGCACCACCGCCGAGTTCCGGCATCTGACGTTCCGGAAGCTGATTGACGACACCACCTTTGTGGCGACGATGCGGGAGATCCTGAGCACCCTTCAACTGGCCTATGCCTACCCGGTGGATATTGAGTTCACCACGAACTTCATGCCCAGCGGGGAGTACCGGATCAACCTGGTGCAGTGCCGTCCCTTTCAAGTTCGCATGACGGGGGAGTCCGCCCGGATGCGGGCGCCCGCCACGGTGCAGCCCCGTGAGTTGATCATGGAAAGTACCGGCCCTGTCATCGGCCATAGCGCCTCCATGCTGGTGGACCGGTTGATTTACGTCGTTCCTGCGGTCTACGGGAGAATGAGTGAGAGTGCGCGGTATACGGTGGCGCGGACCATCGGGAAGTTGAACCGCCTGAAAGCCGCCGCCGGACCCGCGCCGGTGGTGATGCTGGCAGGACCCGGACGCTGGGCCACCTCCACGCCCGCGCTGGGCGTACCCGTGTCCTTTGCCGAGATCAATGCCGTCTCCGTGGTCTGCGAGATTGCCGCCATGCATGAGGGACTGGTGCCGGATGTCTCCCTCGGAACCCACTTTTTCAATGACCTGGTGGAATTGAACATGCTCTATTTTGCCGTCTCTCCCGACAAAAAAGGGCATCAACTCAATCAGGACTTGCTGCTGACGCTGCCGAACCGGCTGACGGCACTCCTGCCTGAGGCGGCCGCCATGGAGTCGGCCCTGCGGGTGATCGATGGCGTGGATCTGCCCGGTGGACTGCGGTTGAATTTGCATGCCGACGCCGTTAAACAGAAAGTGATCTGCTACCTTGGAAAATAATCATAAAAAACCTTATTCGCTGCCAGAGGAAATCGCCAGCAGCGTCATGCATGGGGTCGGGGTGGTGCTGGCGCTGGCGGCCTTGTCGCTGATGGTGGTGTTTGCCGCATTGCGGGGAACGGCCTGGCATGTGGTGTCCTGCGCCGTGTATGGCACGACGCTGGTGCTGATGTTTATGACCTCGACCCTCTATCACAGCTTCCCCTGGCCGCGCGCCAAGGCGATCATGAAAATCATAGACCACTCGGCGATCTATCTGCTGATTGCCGGGACCTACACGCCGTTCCTGTTGATTTCCCTGAGGGGCCCCTGGGGCTGGTCGTTGTTCGGGGTGGTCTGGGGCCTGGCGCTGATCGGCGTCGTGTTCAAGGTGTTTTTTGCGGGCCGCTTCAAGCTGTTATCAACCCTGGTCTACATCGGGATGGGTTGGATGGCGATTATCGCCATCCGGCCGCTTTACCAGAATCTGCCGTTGGGCGGGTTGTTGTGGTTGGTCGCCGGCGGATTGTTCTACACGGGCGGGACGGTTTTCTATCTCTGGCACCGCATCCCGTTCAATCATGCCATTTGGCACGCCTTTGTTCTCGCCGGGAGCCTCTGCCACTTCTTCAGTGTCATGTTGTACGTGATTCCGTATTGACATTAAAAGCCAAACGAATAGTTTCTCTATCGGGTTAATTGATATAAAGGCAGCAGGGAGACGGGCATGACTCAAGCGATATCAACATTATTGGCGCAGGCGGGGAACCGGTATGACTCCATTACGGGGGCAATATCGGTGCCGATTTATCAGACGGCGTCATTCGGGCATCCCGGGCTTGGACAATCGACGGGGTTTGATTATTCACGTACCTCGAACCCGACCCGGCTGGTTCTTGAGGAGACCCTCGCGAAGGCGGATGGGGGACATAAAGGGTTTGCATTTGCCTCGGGACTGGCCGCCATTGACACCCTCTTGCACCTGTTCCGTCCGGGCGATCGCATTGTGGTGACCGAGGACCTGTATGGCGGCACGTTCCGCCTGTTTGAAAAAGTGTTCCAGCCGTTCGGGATAGAGGCGATCTATGTGGATACGTCAGACCTGGCCGCCGTGCAGCGCGCCCTGACCTTGGCGGGCGTTAAAGCGGTGTTTGTGGAGAGTCCCACCAATCCGCTGCTCAAAATCGCGGATATCCGTGCCATCGCGAAAGCCGCCCGTGCTTCAGGCCTTCTGACCATTGTGGATAACACCTTTCTCACGCCTGTCTTCCAGCAGCCGCTGGCGCAGGGCGCCGACCTGGTCGTGTACAGCGCCACCAAATATCTGGCCGGGCATAACGATGTGGTCGCCGGCATGATCGTGACCGGGACCCCTGCGCTTTCCGAGCGCATCGGGTTCTATCAGAACGCCATTGGCGGCGTGTTGGGCCCCCAGGATTCCTGGCTGACCCTGCGCGGTCTGAAGACCCTCCCCTTGCGTGTAAAAAAACAGCAGGAAAATGCCTGCGGGATCGCCGATTGGCTGGCCACCCATCCGCGGGTCCGGCGCGTGTATTTCCCCGGCCTGGCGGATCACCCCGGCCGATCGGTTCTGGACCGGGAACGTAGCGGATATGGCGGGATGATTTCGTTTGAGGTGGACGTGGCCGTGCGCATCCCCTCAATCCTGTCAGGCGTGAAAATCTTCACCTTCGCCGAGAGTCTGGGCGGCGTGGAATCCCTGATTACTTACCCGTCCATGCAAACCCATGCGGATCTGGATGCCGCGGTTCGTGCGCGCCTGGGGATCAATGACCGGCTTCTGCGGCTCTCCATCGGGATTGAGGACAGGGATGAACTCATTGAAGACCTGAAAGGCCTCTTATGAACTACCTGACCCGCCTGATTCACTCCGGCAAAGACCGGGATCCCTATACCGGTGCCTCCAGTATTCCCATCTATCAGGCCTCCACATTCCATCAGGCTGATCCCGAGCATCTGGGCCATTATGATTATGCGCGCAGTGGCAACCCGACCCGGGAGTCCCTTGAGCAGGCCATTGCCTCGTTGGAGGGCGGCGCACGCGGTCTGGCCTTTGCCTCCGGCATGGCGGCCACCTCATCGGTCCTCATGCTCTTTGCGCCCGGTGACCACCTGGTCGTGGGACAGGACATTTACGGGGGCACCTATCGTGCCTTGACCACCCTGTTCCGCCAGTGGAAGCTCGAGGTCACTTTTGTTGACAGCACCGATCCCGCCAGCGTCCGGAAGGCGATTACGCCCGCCACCCGCGCGCTGTTTGTCGAAACCCCTGCCAATCCCCTGCTGTCCATCACCGATCTGCACGCCATCGTCGCCATCGCCCGCGAGCATGAGGTGCTAGCCATCACGGACAACACCTTTATGACCCCTTATTACCAGCGCCCGATCGAGCTGGGGTTTGATGTCGTGGTGCATAGCGCCACGAAATTCCTAGGGGGACACAGTGATCTCATTGCCGGATTGGCGGTGACGCGTGATCCGGAACTGGGGCATCGACTGAAGGTCATTCAGAACACGTTTGGCGCCATATTGGGTCCGCAGGATTCCTGGTTGGTGCTGCGTGGCATCAAGACCCTTGGCGTCAGGATGGATGCCCAGCAACGCACCGCCGGGTTGGTGGCGCGATGGTTGCTTACGAGGCCGGAGGTAAAGCGCGTCTATTATCCGGGTCTGGAAGCGCATCCCGGTTATGCCACGCATCAGGCTCAAGCCTCAGGGGCCGGCGCCGTGTTGTCGTTTGAGCTCCACGATGTGGCGACGGCCTTGAAGCTGTTGAAAAACGTCAAGTTACCGCTGATGGCCGTGAGCCTCGGCGGGGTGGAAAGCATTTTGTCCTACCCGGCGACGATGTCGCATGCCGCCATGCCCAGGCCCGAGCGGCTGGCGCGGGGAATTTCAGACAGCCTCGTCCGCCTTTCCGTCGGCCTGGAAGCGCCGGAAGACCTGATTGCGGATATGGCCGCCGCGTTGTAAGACGGGGCGCACGCATATAAAACAGAAAATAAAGAGAACTTTTACCACGGAGACGCGGAGGGGGAGAGGGGGAGAGGAAGAAAATGTTACGCGATTTTTGAAAATGGTGAATACCCCATTTTCAAAAATCGCGTAACGCTTCTCCGGGGAGAATACGGAGTGCCCCCCTGTTGAGCTTCGCACGGGTTAAACCTTTCCCTCCCGCTTTCTCCAAAGGAAGGCGTTGCGGGAATTTCTGATTCGGTACCCCGAAGCTGGAATTCCCGCAACATTTTCTCATCCCTCCCCGTCTTCCTCTCTCTCTTTCCCCTCCGAGTCTCCGTGGTAAATCTTTTACTCTCGTCTCTTTGGCCCCTTATAAACCCCCTGTGAGGTCATATGCGCCTTTGTAAGAGGCTGAAATTGACATTTAGGTGACAGGGGCGTAGGTTTTGTCCTCAAATGTGTAATCAATACTTTTGGTGAAACCATGCAACTAGGTGTTCAAGATGTTGCGAGAATTCTGAGTGTTTCTGAGAAATCCATCTACCGGTGGATCCAGCAGGGACAGCTTCCCGCGTATAAGGTCAACGATCAGTATCGGTTCAACCGGGCTGAACTGCTGGAGTGGGCCAATGCGCAGAAAATCAATGTCTCCGCCGAAATTTTCAAGGAGCCTGACGCCTCCGCGGAACTGATGCCGGATCTGGCGGATTCGATTGAGGCCGGCGGCATCTTTTACGGGGTGGCGGGGAATGACAAGGAGTCCGTGCTACGCTCCGTGGTGGCGATCATGAAGCTGCCACCGGACATGGATCGCGATTTCCTGCTCCGGGTCCTGCTGGCACGTGAGGCGATGGCGTCGACCGGAATTGGCGAGGGAGTGGCGATTCCGCATGTGCGCAACCCGATTGTGCTCTCGGTGAACCACCCGGCAATATGCCTCTGCTTCCTGGAGAAGCCGGTGGAGTTTGGTGCGATTGATGATCAGCCGGTCCACACGCTTTTCACCCTGGTCACTCCGACCGTCCGGGTCCACCTCTATCTGCTTTCAAGACTGGCCTCAGCCCTATTGGATCCGGGGTTCAAGGCCGCCCTGGTCCGGCAGGCTCCCCGTGAGGAGATCCTCGCCCTGGTGCGGGCCTTTAAAAAATGAACCGTTTACTGATATCGTTGATAATAATCGTATGTGGAGGGGCCCTTTCATTAGTGATGAGCCGCTCCCCTCGCTGGGCAACCGGATTGGGTGCGGGGTCGGCGGTGGCCGGTTGCCTGCTGGGCTTATGGCCGGCGCTCCATGCGTTGACGGGGGGCGCGGTTGAGGCGTTCCGCTTCCCCTGGGCGGTTCCGGGGGGTGAGTTCTATATCCGGCTGGACGCCCTTTCCGCCTTTTTCCTCATTCCGGTTTTCGGGCTGTCGGCCCTGGCCGCCGTTTATGGGGGCAGCTACCTGATGGCCTATCGCGACCGGAAGCTGCTAGGCGCGGCGTGGTTCTTTTTTAATATCTTTGTGGCCACCATGGCGCTGGTGGTGGTGGCACGTCAGGCAGTACTCTTCATGGTGGCCTGGGAAATCATGTCGCTCTCCGCCTTTTTCCTAGTGACCTTTGAGCACGAAAAAAAGGACGTACGCATGGCCGGGTGGGTTTACCTGGTGGCGTCTCATGTGGGGGCGGCCTTTCTGCTGGCCATGTTCCTGCTCCTGGGCCGCACCTCGGGGTCGCTCGATTTTGATACCTTCGCGGTCCCGCCTGCCACGGCAGGGGTCGTGATCCTGGTGCTCGCGCTGATCGGCTTCGGGACCAAGGCGGGGATGGTTCCCCTGCACATCTGGTTGCCTGAGGCGCATCCGGCCGCGCCGAGTCATGTCTCGGCCCTGATGTCCGGCGTGATGATCAAGTTGGGGCTGTATGGGCTGTTGCGGGTGATGATGTTCCTGGGCCCCCCTGCGGCCTGGTGGGGGCCACTGCTGGTGGCCCTCGGGTTTGCCGGCGCCATCCTTGGGATTTCATTCGCGCTGTTTCAGCGTGACCTCAAGCGGGCCCTGGCCTATTCCAGTATTGAAAACATGGGGTTGATCCTGCTGGCGTTGGGACTGGGGCTCTGGGGCCTGACCAGCCATCATCCGGTGGTGGCGGCGCTGGGACTGTCGGGTGCTTTTCTGCACGTCTGGAATCACGCCCTGATGAAGAGCCTGATGTTTCTCGGGGCCGGTTCGGTGATGCATGGCGCTGGGGGGCGGGACATGGAGCGGTTGGGCGGGTTGATGAAGCGGATGCCGCGCACCGGCGCGGCCATGGCGCTGGGAGCCGTGGCGATTGCCGCCTTGCCTCCACTCAATGGCTTTGTTAGCGAATGGCTGATCTATCTGGCCCTGCTACATGGCGGCCTGGAGTTCTCGGGCGGCGGGAGTGTGGTGATGCTGCTGGGGGTAGGGGTTCTGGCACTGGTTGGCGCCATGGCCCTGCTTTGCTTTGTGCGGTTGGTGGGGATTGTGCTGCTGGGCGAACCTCGCAGTGACGAAGCCCGGCATGCTCATGAGTCCTCCCGCTGGATGACGGCTCCACTCGCGGTGCTGGCGGGGTTATGTGTGGTGGCGGCGCTGTTTCCGGGCGTTCTGGTCAAAGCGTTTGAGGGGGTGATCGGCGAGGTGTTCGGGGTGGCCCTGGGGCCGTTCGAGGCCGCGTTGAACGCGTCTTCCGCGCTGGGGGTTCTGGGTGGCGTGAATGCCGTGATCTGGGGATTGATGGGGTTGGTGATGTTGTTTTTCATCTTTGTCAGGCGGCGGGGCGGAGTGGCGGCGGACGCGACCTGGAGCTGCGGCTACCTGGCCCCTGCGGCCAGTATGCAGTATACCGGCCAGTCGTTTTCAGAGATGATGGTGTCGCGCCTGTTATTGAAATCGTTCCGGCCCAAGGCCCACGTGGTGGTGCCTGGCGCCGTCTTTCCCGTAACCGGCAAGATGACCACCAGTTACCCGGATACCCTGAGCCGGGTCTTGTACCAGCCCCTGTTCAACTGGTTGGCGGGCCGTTTTGCCCGACTGCGCTGGCTGCAACAGGGAAAAATTCAATATTATATGATGTATTTTGTGGTGGTGTTGCTGCTGGCATTCGCCTGGCAGGTGATCCGGCAATGGTTGAATTATGAGTGAGTGGCTGGTCATAGCGGGAATCACCTGTCATGCCCTGAGTGGCGTGCCGGGTCTTTTCCTGCGTCGTGATCCGGCGGCCGGACAGCGGTTGGCAGTCCGGTTGGCGGTGCTGGGGTCGGCGCTCGGTATCGGCGGGGCCGTCTCCGCCCTGTGGGCCCCCACGGCCTCGCTCTCATTCCTGCGTTTGGATGCGATTGCGGCCATTTTCCTGATTCCCATCTTCTGGGTCTCGGCGCTGGGCTCCATTTACGGATTGCAGTACTGGGCGCAGGCGGAGCATCCCGGGAATGGCCGGACGCTACGGGTCTTCTACGGGCTGGTGACGGCGGGCCTGGCGGGGGTCGCGGTGGCGGCGAATTCCATCCTGTTTCTGTTTGCCTGGGAGGTGATGGCCCTGAGTGCATTTTTCCTGGTCTCCACGGAGGACCATGAGCAGGAAGTGCGTGATGCCGGTCTGCTCTATCTCATTGTCACCCATTTTTCCACGCTGGCCCTGTTTGCCCTGTTTGCCGTCTGGTACGCTGCGACCGGTTCGTTCGCCCTGGGTTCGCTGCCCAGGGGGGTGGTGACCCCGGCGGTCGCAACGGTGTTGTTCGGACTCATCGTTTTTGCGTTCGGGATCAAGGCGGGGTTGATGCCGTTTCACATCTGGTTGCCGAGTGCCCATGCCGTGGCGCCCAGCCATGTCTCGGCCATGATGTCGGGGGTGCTGATCAAAATCGGGATTTACGGATTGGTTCGCATGGTGTCGTGGTTGCCCGAGCCGCCCGTCTGGTGGGGCGGGACCCTGCTGGGGTTGGGCACGATCTCCGGCGTGCTGGGCGTCGTGTTCGCGCTGGGCCAGCATGATCTGAAGCGGCTCCTGGCCTATCACAGTATTGAAAATATCGGCATCATTGTCATGGGGCTCGGGTTGGCACTGGTGGGCCGCTCGCTGAATGTTACGGCCTGGATCGTGCTCGGGCTGGCGGGGTCGTTGTTGCATGTCTGGAATCACGGGATCTTCAAGGCCCTGCTGTTCCTGAGCGCCGGTTCGGTGATCCACTCGACCCGGAGCCGGGTCATTGACCAGCTGGGCGGGCTGGCGGCGGCCATGCCGTTGACGGCCCTGCTCTTTGCCGTGGGTGCGGTCGCCATTTGCGGGCTGCCGCCCCTCAATGGCTTTGTGAGCGAACTGCTGATTTACCTCGGGTTGTTCAGGACGTTGGGCATTGGTGCGGAACCGTCGTGGGCGGGGGCGGCCTTCGCCGCAGCGTTGTTGGCGTTGATCGGGGCTTTGGCGGTCGCCTGTTTTGTGAAGGCCTTCGGGGCGATTTTTCTCGGGACGGCCCGGTCTGACTGCGCCCGGCAAGCCCACGAGTCCGGGCGAGCCATGACCGGCCCCATGTTTGCTTTGGCGGTCTGCTGCCTGGGTATCGGGTTGCTGCCCGGCGTGCTCAGTCCGATGTTGCAGCAGGGTGTGGCCGCCTGGGTTCCGGATCTGGCCGCGACCCTGCCTGCGTTGACCGCGCTGGCACCGTTGGGTTGGATCAGTATAGCCGGGGTGACGCTGGTTGGGCTGTTGCTGGGAGTGGTGGCGGTTCTGGCGATCCGACTGCGGCACAGCCGGGTGGTGGCCGCCGGTACCTGGGATTGCGGGTACGCGGCACCGACGCCGAATATGCAGTATACGGCCTCCTCGTTTGCGCAGATGCTGGGCGGGTTTTTTACCTGGGTGCTCCGCCCGCAGGTGCAGGCCTCGGGCAAACTGGCCGTATTTCCGGGGCGCATGCATTTTCACAGTCATGTACTGGACATTGTGCTGGATGAGGTGCTGCGGCCCGTCTATCAGGCCGGCGTCAAGGTCGCCACGTGGTGTCATTTGTTCCAGGCGGGTAATATTCACGCGTACTTATCGTATATCGTGGTGTTCCTGATCGTGTTGTTGTTGTGGAGATAAGTTGAAAGGCCTCCCTCTCCCTTGAGGGGAGAGGGCTGGGGTGAGGGTGAATTTATGAGTCAAATTTTTGTGCATCTGTTTTTATTACTGGTATTGCCGCCCCTGTTGCTGGGGGTCATTGGCAAGACCAAGGCCCTGTTTGGCGGCCGGAACGGGCCTCCTTTTCTGCAACCGTATTACGACCTGATCCGGTTGTTCCAGAAAGGTTCAGTCTTCAGCACGACGACGACCTGGGTGTTCCGGGCGGGACCCGTGGTCGGGGTGGCTACCGCGTTATTGGCGGGGATGTTAGTCCCGTTTGGCGGGCACAGTGCGCCGGTTTCGTTTGCGGGCGACATGATCCTGTTCGCCTACCTATTCGCTTTGGCGCGGTTTTTTACGGCCTCGGCCGCATTGGACACGGGTTCGGCCTTTGAGGGGATGGGGGCGGCACGGGAGGTGACCTTCTCCTGTCTGGCGGAACCGGCCCTGTTCTTCTGTTTTCTGGTGCTGGCCAAGTTGTCGGCCTCGTTGTCGCTGACGACCATGCTGGATGGGACCTTCCCGCTGGGCGCCGGCGTGGCGGCCCCCTCGCTGGTCCTGGTGGCGGCGAGTCTGTTCATTGTGCTGTTGGTCGAGAATTCCCGTATTCCCTTTGATGATCCGAATACGCATCTGGAACTCACCATGATCCATGAGGTGATGGTGCTGGACCACAGCGGGCCGGCGTTGGGGATGATCCAGTATGGGGCGGCGATGAAGCTGTTTGTGATGGGGGCGGTCCTGTTACGGGTCGTGGCTCCTTTTGAAGCTGGTAATGCCTGGGCGGACTGGGGGCTGTTTGTCGCCGGCATGCTGGGGCTGGCGGTGGTGATCGGCGTGGTAGAGTCGATGATGGCGCGTTTTCGCATGGTGTTTGTTCCCACGTTCCTGGTGGCGGCCTGTCTGCTGTCGACCTTTGGTGTCATTCTGCTGCTGAGGTAACGCGAATGATTGAAGAGTTTATCAGTCGAAGGAAACCACGCTGTGATCAATAACTTGTTTCAACAGAAGGAAGGCCAATGCTTTGATCGTAAAAGCATTCTGGTGGAGCCGAAGGCATTGGCCATATCGCTTGTAGCGTTTGCCAATGCCGATGGGGGGACTATTCTGGTTGGGGTCAATGACCGCGGCGAGGTCGAGGGGCTTGCTGGCCAGGAAGAAAAGGTGAATGAACTTCTGCGGGTACCGTTTGATTTCTGCCGGCCCACGGTAAAGGTGGATTTTAAGCAGCTTGGATGTGTCGATCGTGTCGGGCGACCCAATAAGGTATTGATGATAACAGTGCATCAGAGCCAGTCCGTACACGCCAATCAAGCAGATGAGGTGTTTTATCGCGTGGGCGACAAATCGAAGAAGCTGACCTTCGATGAACGTATGCAGTTAATGTACGACAAAGGCGACCGGTTCTATGAAGATACACTGGTTGCTGGTGCGGGGCTCACCGATTTGGATCTTGAACGGGTGCGTGCTTACGCGAAGCGAATTGGCTATTCGAAGTCCCCCTTACATTATCTGCGCGAAAATCATGGTTTTATCCGGATGGAGAAGGCTGTGGAACAAGTTAGCACCGCTGCCATTCTTCTATTCGGCAAGGCGCCTCAACAGTATTTCCCCCGGGCACGGGTGAGATTTATACGTTACGAGGGCACGGATGAGAAAACCGGCGCCAACATGAATGTGATCAAGGATGTTTCCTTCGAGGGGACGATCCTGGAAACTGTTCAGAAAGCCATCACATTTGTTTCAACACAAATCAAGGAACATACCTATCTTGGTAAAGGCGGGTTGTTTGTCACGGATACCCAATACCCGGAATTTGTGCGGCAGGAGATTCTCGTTAATGCCGTCGCTCATCGCGACTACAGCATCAAGGGAACCGACATCCAGATCAAGATGTTCGACGACCGGTTGGTGGTCGAAAGCCCTGGCACCTTACCGGGATTGGTTCGGTTGAACACGATGCGTAAGGTTCACTTTTCACGAAACCCGAAAATTGCGGCGTTTTTGCGTGACTACGGGTATGTCAAAGAGTTTGGCGAAGGAGTCGACCGGATGTGCGCCGAATTGACGGAGCTCGGACTTCCGGAGCCGGAATATCGGGTTGAATCGTTTATGTTGCTTTGTACCGTTAGGGCGGCTCAAGTCAGTCAGCCGACAGGGGATGTAAGTATTCCCGGACATGGAACGGGCGCGGGAGAAAGTTCGGGAGAAAGTTCGGGAGAAAGTTCGGGAGAAACGGATAACCGAATTCTTAAACTTTTCGCCAATAGCCCGGATTTGACCATTCAAGAGGTGGCGAAGATGCTGCAGATGACGTCGCGGGGAATTGAAAAACGAATTGCCGTACTAAAAAAGAGTGGCCGGTTGGTGCGAACCGGGGCCACAAAAAATGGGCAGTGGCATGTTATTGCCTTTGGTAAAGATGGGAAGAACCTATGAACTCATTGATCGATCCGATTCTGGTACTGGTTCTTCTGTTGAATTTTGTGGCCCTTGGTGCGAGCCGGATGCGAACGGTCATCCAGGCCGTTGCGGTGCAGGGGATGCTGCTGGGGGTGCTGATCGCCCTGGCTCATGGCTCCCTGGTGCTCTGGGTGGCCATGATGGCCCTTGCCACCATTTTCCTGAAAGGGGTGGTGATTCCCCGCATGCTTTTTAATGCGATCCGGGACGTAGTGATCCGCCGCGAGGTGGAGCCGATTGTCGGGTTTATCGCCTCGCTTTTTCTGGGAGCCGTCGGGACGGGGCTGGCGGTATTGTTCGCGCGCACCCTGCCGATCGACCATGGGGAGATGGGCTCACTGATCGTCCCGGCCGCCCTTTCCACAGTGCTGACCGGGTTTCTGATGTTGACGACCCGCACGAAGGCGATTACCCAGGTGGTGGGGTATCTGATCCTGGAAAATGGGGTGTTTATTTTCGGTATGCTCCTGATGGAGGCGATTCCCTTCCTGGTGGAATTGGGAGTGCTGTTGGATCTGTTCGTCGCCATTTTCGTCATGGGCATCATCATTCACAAAATCAGCAGGGAATTCTCCTCTGTGAGCACCCAGATGCTGTCTGAATTGAAGGAGTAACATATGGTCTGGTTTCTATTTCTTGTTCCTTTGTTGTGTGCGGCAGTGGCTGCGGCCATTCCCTCAAACCGGTGGCGACCCTGGCTGGTGCCGGTGGGTGGGGTCGCGCATCTTGTGATGACGGGTGTGGCGGTGGCGGGTGAGCCGGTCTCTGCACTGAAGGGCTGGCTGGTGCTGGATCCGGTCAGCACGCTCGTGTTGGGCTTTGTCAGTATCGTGTTTTTCCTCTGTTCGTTGTATGCGCCCGCCTATCTGGCGCTGCGGCCGGAGCGCTCGAACCGGGTCTTTTGCGCCTGTCTGCTCGCCATGCTGGGCATGATGACATTGGTGATCCTGGCGCATCATCTCGGGTTGATGTGGGTTGCCATAGAGGCCACTACCCTGGCGACGGCCCCGTTGCTGTTTTTCAACCACAATCCCCGCTCACTGGAGGCTACCTGGAAATACCTGCTGATCGGGTCGGTGGGGATTGCCCTGGCCTTGCTGGGTACTTTCTTCCTGGCGTACTCTTCGATTCACGCTGGTCTGGAGCCTACGTTGCTGCTGGATGATCTGGTTCATCTCGCCCCAAAACTTTCGCCGCCCTGGCTCCATGCGGCCTTTGTGCTGCTGCTGGTCGGCTATGGCACCAAGATGGGCCTGGCGCCCATGCATACCTGGAAGCCGGATGCGTATGGAGAGGCACCGGGACTGGTCGGCGCCTTGCTGGCGGGCGGGGTCACGAGCTGCGCCTTTCTGGCCATTCTCCGGTTCTATCAGATTTGCCGGAATGCCCCGGAGGCGGCCTTTGCCCGGGAGATCCTGATTTTCATGGGCCTGCTCTCCATGGCGGTGGCGGCCGTGTTTGTCATCCGGCAACGTGATTTCAAGCGGATGCTGGCTTATTCCAGCGTCGAACATATGGGGATTCTGGTGTTGGGGATCGGGATTGGCGGGGCGGCCACCTTCGGTGCCCTGCTGCATATGATCACCAACGGCCTGACCAAAGGCGTCATGTTCCTGTCGGCCGGTAATATCCACCGCGCCTATGACAGTAAGAATACGGATGATGTGCGCGGGGCCCTGCACCGGCTGCCACTTTCCGGTCCGCTCTTCCTGGCGGGCTTTCTGATGGTGACCGGATCGCCGCCCGGGGGGCCGTTTATCAGCGAATTTACCATTCTGATCGGGACGATCCAGTCTGGAAAATATGTCATTGCCGGTCTGTTTCTGGCGCTTCTGGCGATTGTATTCATCGGCATGGGTGCGACCGTGCTACGCGTGGTGCAGGGGGTGCCCTCGGCCAAGGCGACGGCCTCTCCCTATCGCGACCGTCCGCAATTGGTGATCCCGATCATCATCTTTTTTGTGTTGGCGCTCACGCTGGGGGTCTGGATTCCGCATCCGCTGGAGACCCTCCTGCATCAGGCGGCAGCCTATCTGGAGGGAGGACATCCATGACATCTATTTTGAAGTGGTTGCCGGTTCATAACGGCGAACGGTATCAACGGAGCGACCTGCCCTGTCTGGATGGAGTGGTCTTTCGCCGGTCCCTGGTCGAAGCCGTCGCGGATGGCGCGCATGTGGCGGCCTTTTTCGGGCGCATCCCTGAAGACGGGCACGGGGTGGAACTCATCGCCGTGCTGGCCTGTCGCGATGATGGGAACTTCCGGGTCGCCCGGATGAGGGTGGAAGGGGAAACCTTTCCTTCCTTGACGCCGGACTGTCCCCAGGTCCACCTGTTTGAACGCGAGATTGCTGAACAATTCGGGTTGCGGCCGGAAGGGCATCCCTGGCTCAAGCCGGTCCGGTTCGTCACCTCAGCCCGGCCGGGGCACGATGCCTGGGGGCGGACAGACGGTGAGAGGCCGATGGTCGGTGTGACCGACTTCTATCGTGTGGAGGGCGAGGAGGTTCATGAAGTGTCCGTGGGGCCGGTCCATGCGGGAATCATTGAGCCGGGTCATTTCCGGTTCCAGTGTCATGGCGAACAGGTCTTTCACCTGGAGATCTCGCTAGGGTATCAACACCGCGGGGTGGAGCGCTTGCTGCGTGGCGGCCCGGATCCCCGGACCATTCACGTGGTGGAGACGATGGCGGGCGATACGACCGTGGCGCATACCGTTGCCTATTGCCGGATCGTGGAGGCCTTGTCAGGGTGTCAGGTGACGGCCCAGGCGCAGGTGCTGCGCGGAGTGGCGCAGGAGTTGGAGCGCCTGGCCAACCACACGGGCGATCTGGGTGCCATGGCGGGCGATATCGGATTTCTGCCGACCGCCTCATACTGCGGCCGGCTTCGTGGTGATTTTCTCAATATGACCGCCATTCTGTGTGGCAACCGGTTTGGACGTGGATTGGTGCGGCCCGGAGGGGTCGCGTATGACGTGGACGCTGCGGCGATTGCGGAGTTGTTGAAACGGCTGGAGGCCACGCTGCGGGATGTGGGCAATGCCGTGAACCTGTTATGGAACTCCCCGTCGGTCATGAGCCGTTTTGAAGATACGGGGCGGGTGACGCCGGAGACGGCGTTGGAAATCGGGCTGGTGGGGCCGGCGGCCCGGGCCTGCGGGCTGGAGTGTGATGTGCGCCAGGATTTCCCCTATGGCATTTACCGCTTTTCCCAGATTCCCGTGTCGACCGGCCGCAACGGGGATGTGTTTGAGCGCGCCTATGTCCGGTGGCTGGAAATCCAGCGGTCTGGCGATTTTGTGCGGGAGCAATTGAAGATGCTGACGGGCGGGCCGATCCTGAATATCCCGGAGGCCCTGATGCCGGACGCCTTGGTGGTGTCGTTGGTTGAGGGCTGGCGGGGTGAGATATGTCATGTGGGGATGACGGATTCGGCCGGTCACTTTGCGACCTACAAGGTGGTGGACCCATCCTTCCATAATTGGCTGGGCCTGACCCTGGCGATGCGCAACCAGCAGATTTCCGATTTTCCTCTCTGCAACAAGAGTTTCAATCTTTCCTACTGTGGGCATGATTTGTGAGGACCAGATGTTAGATATTATTACAGCACGAATAAAGCAGGGGCACCGGACCATCGCGTATCCAGCGAAGCCGCCGGTCTTGCCGGCGCGGTTTCAGGGACGTCCGGTGATCAATCAGGCCTGTGTGGATGCGGGCGGGGGGGGCGACGTTTCCGTTTGTCCCGTGGGCGCGTTAGGGGAGCAGGCCGGCCGCTTGACTCTCGACATCGGGCGCTGTCTGTTTTGCGGCGAATGCGAGAAGGCCTTCCCGAAAGGGGCGATTACCTTTACCAGAGATCATCAATTGGCGGCGCGGACGCGTGAGGCGCTGGTGCTGGGGGCGGGGGAACCCGCGTTGCAGGCGGCGTTGGATGGGAAAATGAGGAAGTTATTCGGGCGCTCCCTGAAGTTGAGGGAGGTCAGTGCGGGGGGCTGTAATGCCTGTGAAGCGGACTGCAACGTGTTGACGACCGTCGTGTTTGATCTGGGCCGGTTCGGGATCCAGTTTGTGGCGGCGCCCCGTCACGCCGACGGGATTCTGATCACCGGGCCGGTAACCAAAAATATGGAACTGGCGCTGAGAAAGACCTATGACGCGGTGCCGGCTCCAAAGTTGGTGATTGCCGTTGGGGCGTGCGCCATTGCAGGTGGCCTCTATGTGGATGGGCCTGAAACCAACAACGGGGCCTCAAGCGTGGTGCCGGTGGATGTCTATATTCCGGGCTGTCCGCCGCATCCCATCACCATTTTGGATGGCTTGCTTCGCGCGTTGGGAAAAATCGAGGACAGGTAACTTGATTCATCCTGCCCGGGCGACGGGCAGGGTGGCCATTACTTCTTGGACGTAGCGGCGGCAACGACCGGGGCACCGGATTTTCCGCAATGCGGACAGAGATAGGTTTCCGCATTGGGCTTCTTGTCCTGTTCCGTCAGCATCATACCGCACTTGCAGTTACCTTTGAAGCGGAGCAGCACAAGGGACTTCGTGAGAGCGTGGGCGAGCGCCTCTTGACCGGTCTTGATCTCTGCCTCGCGACGGCGGAGAATAGCTTCCTGACTTTTCATATGTTTCTATATTACACCCATTTCCGCAAAACACCAGATGATTCCATTAAAAGAAATGGTGCCGCAGGCGGGTTTTGATAGGATGAAGACGCAAGAGAAAGGAAACAAATATCATGAAAATGAAGATTTTATTGGCGGTAGTGGTGGGGGTTGTGATGCAGGGGGTGCCGGGTAGTGATGGGATTGCCCGGGGCGAGGGGAACGACTCATGGCTCGGGGGTGTCATGAAGTCGATGGGGAATTCAAGAAACGACACCTCGTCGAGGGACTCCAATCAATATGATGACAATCGACGGGGCGATGACGATCGGCGGGGAGATGACCACCGGCGGTATTCGGAGCACCAGTCGAACGATCCGGACCAGATCGTGAGGCGGGCGTATCAAGATATTCTCAACCGGGAGCCCGATCAGCAGGGGTTGCGGGTGTTCCGGAGCCGGATCATTGATGACAAGTGGAGTGAGCAGGATGTGCGGAACGCGCTGCGTAAAAGTGATGAGTATGCCCGGCAGGGCACGGCGTCAGTCGATAACATGATCCGGCGGGCGTATCAGGATGTTCTGGGCCGGGAGGCTGATCAACAGGGGTTGGCGACCTACCGGGCGAAGATGGAAAACCAGGGGTGGAGTGAGCGTGATGTGCGGGCAGATCTCAAGAAAAGTTCGGAACGCCGCGAGAAGGGGGATGTCAGCCAGGAACAGGCTCAACAGATCGTACGCCAGGCGTATCGTGATACCTTGAACCGTGATCCGGATGCCAGCAGCTCCCTCTACGTCGAACGGGTCATGCGGGATCACTGGACGGTAGACACGGTCTCCCGGGAGTTGCGTAACAGTCCGGAGTATAAGAAGAAACGCGGCAAATAACAGGGCATTCACTACATGAGCGCGCAGGCCAGGGGGATCAGCGCCAGGCCGATTCCCTGGATGGGGCGGGCTTGAAATAGCCGGGGCAGCAGGCCGATGCCGGTGGCCGTCAGCAGGATCAGCAGGCCGGGCCAGCTGGTGGTGCCGACAACAATAACCGAAATTCCCGCTACTCCCGCGCCAACCCCATAATACAGCGCAGGGGTGACGCGTGTTTGGGTAGGGCGAGGCGTCCCTGCCGAGCCGCGCGAGTAGCCCGGCACCAAAATAGTCATCAACAGTTCGGGCATGGCGAACATCCCGATCATGGCCGGGATAAAATTCAGGAAAGAAGCCGTCAGCGGAAGCGGCGATCGGTAGAAGAGAATCAGTCCAAGCAGGCCGGAGAGCAGCAGGGTGGCCAGTCCGGCTGCGACAGGGGCCAGTGTGTAGAGGAGGTGGGTCCGGGCCGGCAGGGCAGTCGGCGCGGCGCGAGGTCGCTCCGTCAGGACTAACAAAATGACCCCTGCCCAGAGGATCCAACCCAGATGGGGCACGAGCACATGGGGCATGATGGCCAGTAAATCCGGACCACTCATAGTGCCGGGGGCGGGGTGAGAGTGGTCAGGTAGGGCAGCTGACGGAACCGGTTGTTATAGTCCAACCCGTATCCCACCACAAAAACATTCTCGATTTTAAAGCCGCAATAATTGGCCTCAATGGGGACGGCGCGGCGCGCGGGTTTATCCAGCAGCACACATGTCCGGACCTCCTTGGCGCCCCGTTCGGAAAGCAGGCGGCAGGCTGTCTGAAGGGTACGGCCGGTGTCCAGGATGTCGTCAATGATGAGCACCCGGTGGCCTGTAACCGACGCGGTCAGTTCATCCACGATCGAAATGGCGCCGCGGCTGATTGTGCCGGAGCCATAACTGGACAGGGTGATAAAATCCAGAACGGGCTGGGCCTGGTGTTCGGAGAGGGCGCGGAGGAGGTCGGCCGTAAAGACAAAACTGCCCTTCATAATCGAGACGGCCAGGAATTCCTCCTGCCCGTACGCCTGAGCAATCTCCGCGGCCAATCGGCTGACCCGCTGTTGGATCTGAACGGCGGGAAACAGGATGTGGTGGCCCGGCATCTCTTGATCCTGCTTCATGGAGGGCTGTCCTTGTGCGCGAGGTCGTGATTCATCGCCGGGCGAATGGCGGCAATCGAAATGACCTGAGGCGGGGAACGCCAGGCGAGCAGTAGCAGTATGGCCAGGCCGATCAGGCTCAAGGTGAACGCCGTGAGTCTCAAGAGGCGGTACAGGGGGCGTCGTGGGGTGTCCTCGCCACAGTACGGGCAGGTCAGGTGCATTCCGGTAAAACGGCTGCAGGCGGGGCAGGCCTCCTTACTTTGATCGGGGCGCGGGCCGGGCGTCATAATTTCCCCACAATGGCTTGAAGGACGTTCTGGTTGGTAATCAGGCCGATGACCTCCGATTGGGCATTGACCACCAGGCACATGGACTGTTTTGACAGGCGGAGCTTGGCGAAGGCCTCCATCAACGGGGTCGTTTCTTGAATGAACAGGGCGGGGCGGATATAGGGCTTGATGCTGCCGCCCAGGCAATCCTCGCAACCGGCCATGACATCGAAGAAGTTGATGGTCCCTTTGATAGTGCTGCCATCCTCCTCACAGACCGGGAGGCGGGTATGGGCAGATTCGCGCACTTTCTCCATCAGCGCCGTCATATCGGCCGAGGCGGGAAGAATGGCCATGGTGGCGCGTGGCGTCATGATGTGGAAGGCCGTTTTAGTCGACAGCTCAAGGACGCGGCGGATCATAATACGTTGGCGGGCAGAGAGCGCTCCATGATCCGCGCTTTCCTGGGCAAGGATGTCGATTTCGTCCTTGGTGGCGACGAGCGCGCGGGTGGCTTTCGGGGCGGAGGCTGAAGGGATCATCCAGCTCGTGATCCAGTTCATGGCATCAATCAGTGGACGTAGAATCAGCGAACTCCAGCGCAGGGCCTTGGCGAAGGGGCGGCACCGTTCCAGGGGGTGACTCTGGAACCAGGCCTTGGGCAGGTAGGTGGCGAAGATCAGGATAATGAGTGACGTGGCCAGGGCGTTCAAGGTTTGGAACCAGGGGTGCATCCGGGCCGTCCAATTGGCGGAGACTACGGAGGCAATGACGATGCAGATGTTGGTGCCGACGAGAGTGGTCCCCAGCAAACGGTCCGGTTGCTGGAGGAAATTCTGAAGAATGCGGGCGGCCCGGTCTCCGGTTTCAGCCAGATGTCTCAGTCGCATCCGGTTGAGCGAGATCACCCCGGTTTCCATTCCATCAAAGAATCCGGCACCCATCAGGCAGAGGAGAATGAGGATGAGATCGGAAAGCATCATACCCGGACTCCTTCTTCCTGTTCGGATTCTGAAAGTTCCGGGTTTTTCTCAATCAGGACACGGGTGATGCGGTGTTTTCGCATTTGCAACACGGTGGCCCGGCATTTCTGGGCCGCAATGATGTCGCCCGTTTTCGGGAAGCGGCGGGCATGGGCCGTCACCCAGCCGGCGATCCGGTCGGCCCCCTCGATATCCAGGCCGAGATCCAGTTCGTAATTCACTTCCTCAAGACTGGTATCACCGGCGACCTGCCAGCGATTTTCGCCCACGGGTTCAATGTTGGGGCTTTGTCCATCCGGTTGCTCCCCGGTGAACTCGGCGATTTCGTCGAGAATGTCGCCAATGGTAATCAGGCCGGCGGTGCCGCCGTATTCGTCGATGACGATGGCCAGCCGGCGGGACTGCTGCTGGAACATGGTGAGCAGGGTGTCGAGAGGGGCGGTGTCGGGCACATAAAAATGAGGGTGGAGGGCTGCCGAAATATCTTTCCCTGGATCCATCAGGTACCGGGCGACATCCAGAAACCCTTTCACATGGTCGAGATCCCCGATGCAGACGGGCAGGAAGCGGAAGCGGGCCTTGCGGCAGACCCCCGCAAAGGTGGAGGCGTCATCTTCGATGTCCAGACTGATCAGATCAACGCGCGGGGTCATCACGTCCTTGGCCTGGAGTTTTTCGAGGCGGATGATGCCATCCACCATGGCCCGTTCCTCCTTGTTAATGACGCCCTCTTCATGGCCGACGTCCACGGCCGTCAGGAGTTCGGCCTTGGTCAAGGCCGACCGGCGCGGGGTGAAATGGGATTGGAACGAGTGGGTGATTTTCTCCATCAGGAGGTGGAGCGGGGCGCAGAGCCGGATGAGGAGGGTGAGGGCCGGCAGATAGAGCATGGCCAGCGAATCGGGTTTACTCAGGCCCAGGCGCTTGGGGGCCAGTTCGCCGAAAACAATAAGGATCACGGTGACGGCCGGGATGGCGACCCATTCGCCATGGCTCGGAAAAAGTTGTTCTGCGACCACAAACCCCAGGTTGGCGACCGCTACATTCACGATGGTATTGCCGATGAGAACGCTGGCGAGCAGGTCGGCCGGGGCGGCAAGCAGTTCCTCCAGTCGTTTCGTGGCCTTAGGATGGTGCCGTCTCAGCCGGTGAATCTGCATGGGGGAAAGCGAGAACAGGGCCGTCTCTGCGCTCGAAAAGAACGCAGACAACAGCAACAGCACTCCCAGGCCGGCCCCTTCCGCTATAATTAAACCGCTCATAACAACTTCCTTAACTCAGGCGGAGGATAATGGAAGATCAGGGGGTTGGCAAGACCGCCGAAGCAGGGCAGACGTATCTCAATCTCCGCGAAACATGAAGAGATTTACCACGGAGAAGCGGAGATTTGGAGAGAGAAAACAAATAATGTGGCGGGATTTTTAATTCCGGAGTACCCCGCGATAAGCGCGGGGCAAGCCTGAATGAAAAATCCCGCCACGCTTTCTGGAGAACACCATGAGTGATACGAAGCGTCGCAGGGCTCTCCTGTATTTCTCAAGGAAACCGTGGCGTTAATTTTTCCACATGTACTCATGCGGAAAAATTAACGCCACATTTGGATTTTCTACTCTCTCTAAATCTCCGATTCTCCGTGGTAAATCTTCCTCTTTTCCCCGTCAGTGCGTCAGGCGGGCACAGGCGCTGAGATCCGCAGGACCGTGGCCCGTTTCCCTGTCGGCTTGAGGGTGTAGCGGTCCAGTTTGCCGGGAATCAGGCAGGTGCGGCCGCCGGGGAGCGTTTCAGTCCCGGCCTCGCACATAATCTTGATCTCGTCCGTTTCGCTGAAGAGGGCGTGGAAACTGGCGCCATCGTGTTGGACAAAAAACGGAGCGGTGAGATCGAGCTGCTCCAACCGGAAATAGGGGGAGACCACCCGTTCGGTAACCCGTGCCCCGGGCTTATCGCTGATGAGGCGGGGGGTGGTGATGACGGGCGCGGAATCAGACCAGTGGATGACCTTGAGGGCCTGTTCCAGATGGAGTTCCCTCGGCTTGCCGGCCTTATCCACCCGGCCCCAGTCATATACGCGGTAGGTGGTGTTGGAGTTCTGCTGGATCTCCAGGATCAGCATGCCTTCGCAGATCGCATGGACGCGGCCACCGGGAATGAAGATGGTGTCGCCCGCCTTGGCCGGGACCGATTGCAGGGTGTCTTCCAGCCGGCCGGCCTTGAGGGCGCTCAGGAAGGCAGCCTCATTGATGCCGGCTTTGAGACCGGCAAAGACGTGCCCGCCTTTGGGGGCATCAAGAATATGCCAGGTTTCGGTTTTAGCTTCGCCAATGCCTTGGGCGGCCGCGGCATCGTCCGGATGAACCTGAATGCTCAGGCGCTCCCGGGCGTCAATCAGCTTGACGAGCAGGGGAAAGGAAGAGGACTGGATGGCATGGCCTAGCAACTCCTTGCCAAACCGGGTGACGAGGGCGGCCAGGGTTTGTCCTTTAAGTGCCCCATTGGCTACCACGCTCATCCCCTCGGGGCGGTCGGAAAGTTCCCAGGATTCGGCATAGACGCCTGGAGGTTGGTCGCGATGGAATCGGGCCGGAATGCGGTCGCCGCCCCAGATGTAATCCTTGTAGGCCGGTTCGAGAATAAACGGATACAGGTCAGTTGTGTTCATGGGAGGAATCTTTACCACAGAGCAGGGGCGGAATGAAAGGGGAAGAGGAGGATTTACCACGGAGACGCGGAGATTGAGAGAGAGAAGGAAATGCAAATGTGGCGTTTATTTCGCCCCCATGAGTACATGTGGCCGGAATAAACGCCACGGTTTCCTTGAGGAATACAGGAGAGCCCTTCGACAGTGCGACTCACTCACAGCAGGTAAGCTCCTTCGGTCAGGATTCTTGGACCAGGTCGGGTCAGGTCTTCTTTAACCCCTCTTTCTCGTGGTATAACTCCAGAAAACCGTTGCGGAATTTTGAATTTCGGTACTCCGGAATTATAAATTCCGCAACATTATCTTCGAATTCTCTCTCTACTCTCCGTGGTAAAATCTTCTTCCGCTAGACGAGTTTCAACTCGGTCAGAGATTCAAAGTGGGCGGTGCGGGGGAACATGTCGAAGAGCTGGGCGGACTGGACCTGATAGCCGCCTTCCTTGAGCCAGGCGACGTCGCGGGTCATGGTATCAGGGGCACAGGAGATATAGAGAATCCGGGCGGGGCGTTGGGTGAGAATGTCGCGGACCATCAAGGGACCCATGCCGGTGCGGGGCGGATCCACAATGAGGGTGGTGTGCTCCGGCTCATCCAGCTTGAGTTTGATCATGCCTTTTTCGGCTGAGGCCGTGATCCATTCGATGGACGACAGACCGAGTTTTTTGGCGTTGAAGGCGGCCGCCTTGATGCCGGGTCCGTCCAGATCCATTCCGATCACGCGGGGAATGCCCAGGGTCGCGGCGGCCAGCGCAAAGACGCCTACCCCGCAGTAAAGGTCAACCACGGTCTGCGGAATATGGTTGCTTAACGTGTTAAGCACCGATTTTATCAGCAAATCGGCCATCCGTGGATTCATCTGGTAGAAGCTGTCGCGGGGAACCGAAAGCGGACCGAGGATCGAGGATTCAACCAGCCAGGTGTCATTTTCCGCCGCCTTATTCCGCCACCATTGGACGCCATCTTTTTCTGTCCAGCGGAAGATGAGGGTCATGTCACTTCGCAAGGTGCGGCGGAAGGAAGGGGCCTCGTGAAGGGTTTTGAGCTGGGCGTTAATGGGGTCAACGGCCAGCGGACAGGCCGGCACATCCAGTACCGTGACGTTGTCGTCCATGAAATATCCCAGTCGCCGGTCCTTGCCATCGATCTGGCCATGGAGTGACAGCTTGTTGCGGTAGCCGAGCGGGGAGGGCGAGGGGACGGGCGGCAGGAACACTTCCTCTGCGCACCCTGCCTGACGGGTGAGTGCGGAATGAAGTTGCTGGTTCTTGATCCGGATCTCCTCTTCATAGGTGGCGTGCTGGTAGCAGCAACCGGGGCAGGTGGAGGTGAGACGTGAGACGTGAGGCGTGAGAGGTGAAGTGTGAGAGGGGAGATGGGCGAGGTCAGCGGCGAGGGGGCAGAGGGGGGTGATGCGATGAGGGGAGGCGGTGATCAGGGCGGTGGCGCGGGCTTCAAGGAAGCCGCCGCGATCCTTGACGATCTCAATGGTCACGGTCTCGCCGGGCAGGACGCCGGGGATGAAGCAGACCTTTCCGGGTGGTTTTGACGGAGCAAAACCCTCCATAACACGGGCGACACCGCGTCCGCCGGTGGTGACGTCGCTAATGTGTACGGTCAGGGGATCAGGGCTCAACGGGGGCTTCCTGCGGTTCGGGGGTGCCGGGTGTTTTGTCTTTTTTGGAACCGGAATAGAGGGCGAAGCCGAGGAGCCGGCACTCGATATTGCTGTTGAAAAAGAGGATGCGCCGGCAATGGCGCAGGCCGATGCCTTTGCCCAGAGCCATGTTTCCCGTGAATACAAAGCCCATATAACCCTGGCATTGTTTCTTGAAGAAGTCGCCGATCCCGCGGTAGACGGGCTTAAGCAGCTCCTCCTCGCCCATGCGCTCGCCGTACTCGGGGTTCAGGACCAACACGCCGCCGCCTTCAGGGACCGGTGAATCGGCGAAGTCGCAGATTTCAAACTCGATCAACTGTTCCACCCCGGCGGTGCGGGCATTCTGGCGGGCGGCCTCGATGGCGTCGGCGCGAATATCGGAGGCAATGATCCGTCCGGTGAATTTCCGTTTCGGGAGGGCGCGGGCCTCGTTCCGGATTTTCTGCCAGGCCTCATCATCAAAGCCCTTGATGTGCATAAAGCCGAAGTTACTGCGGAGGAGGCCGGGGGCCCGGTTCTGCGCGATCAGGGCGGCCTCGATGGAGAGGGTCCCGCTGCCGCACATGGGGTTGAGGAAATTGCCTTCACCCGTCCACCCGGTGGCGCAGACGATGGCGGCGGCCAGGGTTTCCTGCATGGGGGCCAGCATGGGGATTTTCCGGTAGCCCCGGCGGGAAAGCGATTCACCGGAGGTGTCGAGATAGATCTTGGCGTTCCCCTGGTTCCAGTAGAGGAAGACCACCGTGCCGGTGCGGTCATTGCCGGAATTGGGACGCCGCCCGGTTTTTTCGCGGATGCGGTCCACAATGGCATCCTTGGTTTTGACGTTGGCAAACCGGTCATCACGGATGGCGGCCGTGTTGATGAAGGAGGTGACGGTGAAATAGCCGTCGTCCGGAATGAAGTCTTCCCAGGGGATCGTCAGGAGGTGCTGGTAGAGATCCTCCGGCTGGCGGACCCGGAACCGGCTGAGTTCAAGCAGCACCCGGTTGCCGGTGTGTAGGAACAGGTTCAGGCGCATGGCGTCATGGAGCGTGCCGGTGGTTTCAACGCCGGCTTCCAGTTCCTCCACGATAGGGAACCCCATGGCCGTCAGCTCCGCCCGGGCATAGGGGGGGATGCCCCGGGCGCAGGAGATGAGGAGGGGAAAAGTATCTGATTTGAGATCTGAGATTTGAGAGGTGAGATTCATGTTGGATTCATCATTCATAATTTCCTGTGCGTGAGTGCCGGAAGGGTTCGGCGGGTGGTTTCGAGATCATGGATATTGATGGTGAAGGTGGCGGCCTGGGCGTCGGTGCCGAAGCGGGCCAGGACTTCGCCCCAGGGGCCGACTAGCATGCTGTTCCCGTAGCTGGTCACGCCGGTGTGCGGGTTGGTGCCGCACTGGTTGGGGGCGATGACAAAACATTGATTTTCAATGGCCCGGGCACGGAGCAGGACTTCCCAGTGGTCCTGGCCGGTACGCTGGGTGAAGTTGGATGGCAGGAAGAAGAGATGCGCCCCGAGTGTGGAATAGTGGCGGAACAGTTCAGGAAAGCGCAGGTCGTAGCAGATCGCCATGCCGCAGTTCCAGCCCTCGAGCTCCGTCATTACGGGGGCGGTGCCGGCCTGCCAGAGGTCACTTTCCCGGATGATTTTTCCTGAATCCAGTTCAGCATCAAAGAGATGCATCTTGCGGTAGGAGGCGGCGATTTCTCCCCGGCGGTTGAGCAGGACGCTGGTGTTGTAAACGCCGGACTCATGCTGTTCCATGAGGCTGCCGGCCAGGACCCAGGCATTATGGCGGTGGGCAATGGCGGCCAGGAAGGTCATCAGGGGGCCCGCGAGGGGGGCCGCATTTTGGCGAAACTCCTCATCACTGCCGCGAATGGCAAACACTTCCGGCAGGGCAATCAGGTCCGTCGTGCCGATGCCCGTCAGGAGCTGCTTGGTGCGGGTCAGGTTGGCCTGAACATCGCGACCCGCGTCGACCTGAACGAGGGTGATTTTGAGATGGTTGGCAGGGTGGTTCATGAGGGGTCAGGTGGTGAAGGCCACGGCGCCATAGCCGACAACCCATTCTCCCCGGCTTTCGGGAAAATCATCTCCGCTATTGCGATAACGCAGTAGCGTGGCTTTTTTGCATCCCTGTTGTTGTGCATAACTCATGGCGGTGACCACGGGGCCGATGCCGCAGAATATCTGATGGGAATAATCCCAGTCGTGCATGATTCCCTGAATATCCATCCCGACCACTTTGCGCAGGGTGGCTTGATCCGTTTTGCGAACCTGTTCGTAAGACGGGTCGTGGAGCATATCAGAACTGGCCACGACGAGAATCTTTTTCTTGGCCGCTAATTTTGTCAGGGCGGTCGCCAGGGGACCAAGGAGCCCCATGTCGCGCGGTCCGATCATGACCATCACCAGTGAGGCGGCGGGCAGGACGGTCTGGATGAAGGGGACCTGATTCTCGAGCGAGTGTTCCCCCATGTGTGGGCGGTAATCGAATTTGATCCGGGCGTCGGCTTTGAGGAGGAGGCTGGCGCTGTCCTGATCCAGAGGCGTTGTCCCGAGCGGGGTCGAAAACGCATCGCCATCCATGATGGCCACGCCCGGTATCTGTTCGCGGTGGCTGAAGCCCAGTACGACGACGGTATCGGGAGCGCCGTGAAGGAGGCTGTTTTCCTGAATGGCCCGATAGGTGTAGGCGGCGGTGGGGCCGGAATAGACATATCCCGCATGCGGGGAGATGGCGGCGAAAATGGGGTTCTTGACTTCCGGGATGAAAGCATTTTCGAGGGCGTCAGCAATGAACTGCTTCAGTGGCCCCCGCACCCCGGGAAACCACTTCCCCGCACCCAACGCAGGGCGGATAATTTGATTTCGCATACTCATATTTCCCCTTCCTATTTTCATATTATCACCCCTGCCGCCCGTTTAGTCCAGTTCCGAAAAAAGAGAAGACTTCACCACTAATTTCGGAAATTTCGGAAATTCAGATTCAGGCAAAGAACTCCCTTTCGAGGAACCTCAGGGCAGGCAAAATGTTGCGGCATTATTAATTCGGGGTGCTCGGTCTATTGGGCTACACGGGACCGTACTGCGGTCTTCCCCGAATTGAAAATCCCGCAACGGTTTTCGGGGGACATTAAAGAATCATGGCGGGATCAAGCCCTTGAGCTTCCATATTTTCCCTGATGTCCGGGAAAAACCCGTTTTCTGTTATTTCTTGAATCAGTGGTGAAGTCTTCTCGCATTCTGGATTACTACGATCCCTTATTGACACCAGAGGAGGGGTGTTTCATCATGCTTTCCAAATTAGAAGGGGTGATAGTGTGAGTGCTGAACGAGAACTTGAATTGCGATCTTCGGCGGTGACGCTCTCCGACATGGAGATTTTTGTTTTCCCGGAGCTGATGTATGCGCTGATGCTTGCCAATTTGATGTCACCCCGGATCTGGAAGTGGCGCGAGGATCCCTGGTTCGCCGGTCTGGCCAAGATGAAGCCCTACCGTCGGATAACCCGCCTCAAGCAATACATCATGGACCACTATGCCTTCAACCTGGACCTGGACACCTGGGGGCTGACCACAAAAGACCGCGAGATGGCCCGGTTCCGCCCCTTTTTGGAAGAGGACACGATCCGGCGCTCGAATGCCCTGTTCGGGTATGAAGGCGATAAGTATTATTTTGATATCGATATCCGCACCCATTTCGGCCTGAATAAATATACGACGGACGCGATCCCCTACTGGAAAACGGAAACCGTCGAGGCGATGGATGCCTTCTGTCATAAGGCGGGGTATTCGACCGGCGCGGGCGAATGTGTCTCGCTGGCGGCCCTCTATGCGGCCGCCTTGTATATTGTGGCAGGGATCCCCCTGAAGGATATTTATCTCCTGGCCACGCCGCTGCACTCCCAGAATTATGTGGATTTAGACGAGGGGATCCTGACCAATAACCGGCGGCTGGTGACCAAGAAGATGTGGTGCAACGGGACGGCGCTCTCAGCTCAGGCGCGACGGGCCTTGGAAAACGAAGAGGTCACGGTGGTGGCGCATGAGACGGGCTGGATCCACACCGTTTATCCGGCCGCCTCTATTGATCCGGTGGCTTATAAGCGGTTCTCCGATAAGCTCAAGGCGTTTCTGGATACGCCGCTGACGGATGAGGTGATGGGTAACTTTCTGCGTCACAAACGGGACCTCCAGAAATGCTTCCAACTGAGGGGAACCATACATGGTGTCACCCATTATGTCCCCCTGGAGGTCGCCTTCCAGTATGAGGACGAGAGTTCATTCCTGGTCACGGACAAGACCCGGGACGCGCTGCTGGCGGACATTGATATGGACCAGTTTGTTACGGAGCGGATGACTGGACGGATCGTGCTGAATGACCTTGAGGATTACGTGCGCCGGGAAAAGCCGGACCTGAGCCAGCCTGAGGATACCGCCCGCCTGAAAGCCCAATTTGCCTGCACCTGTATGGATTCTGCCAGGGCGATGGAGCATTTGATCAAGTTTTGTCATGTCGAGCCACGGATTCCGCCGGCGAGCCAGCGTTCCTTTGTTCCGGCGAATGCGCCCCTGGGGATCACTAAGGAGATGACCCGTGAGGACATCATCACGCGGCTGGAATCGCTCCGGGCCACGCTGCCCGCCGCCGATCTGGCCTTTTATGCCTATCGCGACCTCAATCGCTCTGAGCCGGGGCCCTTTCTCAAGGCAGCGGTGGAGCGCAATCCGGTCTCTCTGGCGGGCTCCAGACCGATGACTGATGATGAAGTCATGGCGGTGGTGCTGGCCATGCCTCTGGAATCGATCTATGATGAGGCCGGACGACTCGCCCAGCCGGATGAAGTCTGGAACTTCGGCCGGGGCGACGGGGTGGAAAAAGCGATCCTGCTGGCCTGCATTTTCAAATCCCGGAGTCCTGGAGCGGTCATCACCCTTGAGGTGACGCCGGATCTCGCGGTGTTGAAAGTGGACTCCAGAAGGATGGAATTCACCTCAGTTAAGGGGTTGAAGTCGCAATACTGGGCTATCTGAAATGGCAATACCGGCCATGAGGCTGCTAATTCTGTGTAATCGCCCTGTTTGACGCTTAATCAAAAACTAACGCGATAAGGTTCGCTTTCCAGGGCGAAAGTGCCTATCATAACAAACTAAATGCATATTTTACGGGGACGGAGTCTATCGTGAATGTAAGCGTTAATAGATTTTTTTGATCATGAAAAGTTTCGCATCAGTTTTATTTTTGTTGATCGCTGGGGCCTTGGGCTCAGGGTGCCATACATCCCCCCATCAAAAGGGGGCTGGAGATTTGTCCCTTGCGAAGCCGCAGATCAAGGAGCAAACTCGGACGACTCAACCGGCTGACTCGGCCAAGCTTCGCCCGGGGCTTGTGATTAATGTCAATGTACTGGTTGCTGGGAAAAATGAGATTGCGGCCACTGGTAAGCGGATTACGGATAACGGAACGATTGCCATGCCCCTGCTTGGGACCGTTCAGGTCAGCGACCAGAGTCTGGAGAGCTTTAGCGCCCAATTAACCTCGGCTTACAAGGAGTTCTATGTCAATCCGCAGGTCATCGTGGAGTTTGTCCGGGATGATAATAAGGAGGGGCTCTCCCCCTGGGGTAATGTGACGGTATTGGGCCGGGTGAAAAAGCCGGGTCGTATCAGTCTGCCCGCCACCCGGGATCTGACCCTGAGCGGGGCGATCCAGCAGGCGGGCGGCTACGATACCAGTGCCAAGGAAAATGCCATTCGCATCACCCGCAAGCGTCCCGGCGGGGGTGTTAAAACGTGGGAAGTTGATTTGCGTTCAGTGGGGGCTGAAGGCATGATTGAAAATGATGTCTTGTTGGAACCGGATGATGTGGTGTTTATTCCTGAACTGATTTTTTGAAAACCTGAACGAATAAGTAGAAGAAAGCGAAGAGTATGATGAAACGAGTGATTGTTAGCGCCATAATGGGCCTTGCCATGATTTCCGCCGCCAGCGCCGAACCCGGCAACGGTATCCATGCCGGCCCCTGGATGTTCAGCCCGTATGCGAATCTGAAAGAGACCTATGATTCCAATGTCGACAAAACGCCTGTGGCGAAGCAGGATGACTTTTTCCTCGACTCTGAGGCTGGGCTGAAGATGGGGTACTCGGCCAATAAGGTCGATTTTTCCGGTCTAGGGTTCCTGGGTAACCGGAGCTACAGCGACTTGACCGATAAGGACTTCACCAGTGGCGGCGAAATCCTGAAGTTCAAGCAGGGGACCTATGACACGTTTGTCATTCAGGCGGATCAGACCTTCCGCCGCGTGGAAGATATTGATGTGCATGGTTCTGAAGCTGCGGTGCTCGGGGTATCGCCTGACTCCGTTCTGGACTCCAGCGCAACCAGTCGGCGTGACATCAATAATGTCGGGCTTTCTGTCGGGCGTGGCCTGACCGACAAAATGGTGCTGGATGTTGGCTACCGGTTTGATGATATCAATTATGTCGATCCTACGCTGTTTGACATCCAGAATCATATTGGCCAGGCTGAAGGGGCCTATCGGCTGACCGACAAAACGGACAGTCTCGTAACCCTGCAGGCGGGCCTCCAGGATAACGGGGTGATCAGTGATCCCGCCAGTTATTACATCGGCCGGGTGGGGATGAAAACCCGCGGAACGGATAAACTCATCTTTAAGGGCGGGGCGGGTGTACAACTCTATGAGCGGCCAAGCTCTGATGATGTCACGTCCTTCAATTACGACCTGTCCGCCTCCTGGGTTGCGACGGACAAAATCACGGTCCAGGCGGGCGGCCGTAACGGAACGGTGCTCTCCTCGCTCTACGCCGATAACGGCAGTGCCTATAACGCCGTCTGGGCCGGGGCTTCGTATAAGATCATCCCCACGATTATTGTGTCTGGTAACGCCTCTTTCCGGCAAGACGACTACCTTGATCCGGTGACGGTTGAGGGAGGAACAAAGGATCGGACCGATAAGGGCTCCGGTATTGGCGGCCGCGTGGACTATCTGACGCCGGCCAAGTTCCTGAAACTCTTTACCGAGGTGCAGTACTCGAATGTGAAGTCGACCATTTCGCCCACGTACGACGAAACCCGGGTTGCGCTGGGCTTGAACCTCCAGTACTAAGCGGCCAATCTCGCCCTAATGCATTTGCAGGATGACTGAAAAATTCCTCGTATCCGGGGTGGCGCTGATCCTGGCATACCTTACCTGGGTATGGGGCGGGCTGCAGGTGGCATGGTTACCTCCCTCCATCTGGGCCGCCGGGGTTCTTCTGATTGTCCTGTTGGCCTCAAGATCACGCCTCTGGTGGCGTGATCTTTTCTTTTATTTCGGGCTCCTCTTTCTCGGCTATCTGGCGATACAGTGGTGGAATGCGGGCCGGGTTCTCTACTTTGATGTCGGGTGTAACGAGTGGCGGTACTCTCTACCCCGTTACCCCCACTGGCCTTCAGCGGTCACCCGGCCCGAAGCCGCCCAGATGTTGTTATGGTTTTTCCCCGCCTGGGTTCTGGGGCTCGTGGTTCGCTCCCCCGCAGTCAGCCGCCGCACCTTATCCGCCCTGTTGCAGGGATTGGTCTATAGCGCAGGACTGCTGGCGTTATTTGGTATTGTTCAATTCCTGACGCGCACACGCTCGCAGTATTGGCTTGCGCCGATAGGGGACAGCTTTTTTGCCTCATTCGGCTACACCAACCATGCCGCGGCCTATTTCGTTCTGATGGGCGCGCTGGCCGCCGGGCTGCTCTATCGCGAGATCTTCAAAGAGGGAAGTTTTGGTGGGAGGGGCGCTACGCGCCGCGACTCTTTGCGTGATGTGGCCTCCCATGACATCGCGGCGCATAGCGCCCCTCCCACATTAAGAAGCATGCAATCGCTGCAAGTGCCCGCCTTGGCCGCCACCCTGTTGCTTTGTCTCGTTGGCGCCAATCTCTCCCTGAGCCGGGCCGGGGTGATTCTGGCCTGGGCGTTGGCGGGCTTTGTGGCCGTGTATGGACTCGTGCGGGGCTGGCGGAAGTTGCCTCGCGCGGGACGCGTCAATTTGGCGGCTGCCACGATCGCCATCTTGTTTGTTTTCTATTTTGCCGTGGCGGGCTTTGGTAGCAAGGACATCGCCAAAGAGTTTTCCGTCAAAAAACCGGTACACCACTTACTGTTTCCTGTTCTGGATGATCTTAATCTGGCACTCGGGGGGCGGTGGGAACAGGATGTGGCGGCCTGGCAAATGTGGCAGGATCACAAACTTCTCGGCGTCGGGGGCTGGGGGTATAGCTACCTGCTAGCCTTCTACATACCCAAAGAGGACTGGAAAGATTTGGTGCAAAGCGAAGGAAGAGCCAATGTGCATTGCGACATTCTTCAATATCTCACTGAATTCGGAATCGTCGGCTTTGGACTTATGGTAGCAGCAGTGGCAGCGCTGACTCTTTCCCCTCTCCCTTTCATGTCCGCCGTAGCCTTGGCGAAGGAGGAAGGGGAGAGGGCTAGGGTGAGGGTGTTTGTAACTCGTCACGACCCCCTCAGGGTCATGGGTATTGTCGGCCTTTTGCTCGTCGTCATTTTCAGTCTGATTGATCTGCCGTTCCGCTGCCCCGCTATTCTCTGTACCTGGATCGTGATCCTGGCCACCCTGCCAAAGGTGACAGCATTTAAAAAACATGAAACGTCGTAACTGAACCCTGAACCCCTCCCACCCCTCTTATGAATACACCACCCCCTCCGAATCCTGCCGACCCCGGTCATCCTCATTATCAAGGCGGGACCCCGCCCTATGGCGCCCCTTATGGCACGCCCTATTATGGGGGAGCCCCCACCGAATCTTCAGGCCTGCTGGGCTCGCTTGATCCGTTCCGCCTGCTCCGCGTGATACGGAAGAAGTGGCTGACGGTGTTACTGGTTCTGATGTTTGCCGGAATTGCCGCCACCTATTATCTCATGACCACCCCCAAGGTGTATCAGGCGGTCAGTTTAGTGGAACTGAGCGTGCGGCGCCCCCGGATCATGACGCAACAGGCCGCCGTCATCGAGGATCAGGGCGCCAGTTCACAGTCCGAGGAGATCTTCAATACCCGCCTTGAGAAATTCAAGGGGCGCGTCATGCGGGAGGCCGCCATCGCCCGGTACCGCAAGCAACACCCGGAGTGCAAGCTTCAGGATGAGGCGTTCAATGGCCTGTTTGCCAATCTGAACCTCACCCTTCTGCGCCGGACCCGCCTGGTTAAAATCGAGTTCAACCACACGGAGCCCCAGTTCGCGGCGGAGTTTTGCACCGCCTTTGCGGAAGCGGCGGAGGCCAGCGTCTATGACGAAAACCGGACGGCCTCCGATGCCGCCGTGATCTGGCTGGAGGCGCAATGCGCGAACCAGCGGCTCGAGGTGGAAAAGGCGGACGCCGCCTTGTTGAAATACCGGCAGGAGAACAAAATCGATGTGCTTGAGAGCCAGCGGAAGACCGTGGACAACGCCCTGATGGATTTCAATCAGGTGCTGGTGGCGCTGGAGAGTCAGGAAGCCAAGGAGCGCGACCTCCTGAATACGATCACCGCGGTCGAGCTTAAACCCGAAAATGCCGGGAAACTCCCCACCTCCATCCCGCGGGGCGACGAAATCAAGGCGTCGATGGATAAATGGATGGCCGCCCTGGCCGAGCGTGACGCCCTGCTGTCAAAATACACGGCCAAACATCCCGAGGTGTTGGCCAAAGATGGAATGGTAGCGATGTTCCGCAGCCAGGCGCTGGACTCGCTCAATCGCGCCAAAGCCACCTCCGCTTCAAATCTGGAGCTGTTCAGGAAGCAGGCGGAGAGTCTGCGGCAGAAAAAAGCCGATCAGGCCAAGTTGGCCTCCGATCTCGAACTGCAGATCGTGGAACGGCGGACGCATTTGACCGCTTTGGAGCGGACGCGCGATGCCAGTGATACCGCCTACCGGGGCATTCTGGGGCGTATCCAGGAAGCCCGCATGGCGGCCGATGAGAACACGGCCACGGTCAAGATTGTGGAGCGGCCTTCAGTTCCGGAAAAGCCGATCAAACCGCAACCGCTGCGCATCATCGCGCTTGCCATCCTGCTGGGGCTCATGGCGGGGGTGACGCTGGCCTTGATTACTGACACGATGGAGGACCATGTCACCGGTCCGCATGATCTTGAGGCCGAAATTGGCGTGAAGGTGCTGGCCATGGTGCCACACGTCAAGGCCGGGCGACGCAGTGATATTGCCACAGCCTCCCTGAACCAGCGGTTCAGTCAGATCACGGAGGCCTTTGCGGGCTTGCGCTCCATGCTCGATTCAGCACAATACAAGGAGAAGTCGAAAGTCATTCTGGTGGCGAGTTCCATTCCGGCGGAAGGCAAGACCATTACCTCCTGTAACCTGGCGATTGCCTGCGCGAAAAATGGGCAGAAGGTGCTCCTGATCGACTTTGATTTGCGACGGCCCCGGCTGGTAGGCATCTTCCCGATGCCGCCGGAAGGGCGGGGGTTGCTGGATTATCTGTCTGATTCGTCGATCGTCACCACCCCCTCTGCGCTGGCTTATGCCACCGAGTGTCCGAACCTGACCGTCGTTGCCAGTCGGCCCGTTAAGGGCGCCAGTCCCGCCGAATTGGTCGGAAGCCAGAAAGTGGTTGAACTGCTTACCTGGGCTCGAGAACATTATGACCGGGTGATCATTGATGCCTCGCCGCTGGGGTTGGTCAGTGACGCCCTGGTGCTGGCTGGGTTGTCTGATTGTGTGCTCGTCATGGCTCGCCCGGAAACCAGCCGGAAACGGGCCACTTTCCACACCATTCACCGTTTCCGTGAGGCGGGAGTCCGCATGATCTCCGCGGTGATCAACGACATCGATTTTGCGAAGGGCTCGCCCTACAACTCCTATTCATATCACTATTACGGCCATTATCAGCCCTACCCGCCAGAAGATATGAAGCGGGAAGGGTGAATTTTAATGGAGGGCGCCGCTCTGTCGGCGCCAGCGGTTAGAAGGGTTTTGACGGAGCAAAACCCTCCATTGAAGAATTCAGATTAAGGACTGTGAGGAAGATTATGTTTCGTAAAAATCAAGTTTCATTCGATCGTCGCGATGACCGGCTCACGGAGCAGGTCGCGGGTCAGTTCGATGTGCCTGGTGCGCCGGTGGGCATGTTTCCTGTAGGGTCGGGTAACATCAATGACACCTATCTGTCGATCTACCGCACGAGTTTCTCGGAAACCCGCTGCATCATCCAGCATGTCAATAAGAAGGTCTTTAAGAAACCTGAAGCCCTGATGAAGAACTTAAGGCTGGTGACGGAGCATGTTCATCACCGCCTCGAAAAAGAGCGGGCCACCGCCGACCGCATCTGGCAGTTGCCGCGTCTGATTCCGGCCAAAACCGGGGCCACCTTTCATCTGGATGAGGCGGGTGAGTATTGGCGTGCCATTACCCTGATTGATTCCGCGGTGGCCTATGACCAGGCCCAGGGGATCGGCCATGCCCGGGAAGCCGGAACGGTGCTCGGCCAGTTCCATCGGCTGGTGATGGACCTCGCCCCTGAGAGTCTGGAAGTCACCATTCCCGGCTTTCACCACACTCCTGGCTATCTGGCCGCCTATGACGCTACCCTGCCTATGGAGGCAGCGAAGGAACAAATCAAAAATGACCGTCTGACCGCAGAGCTCTGTCGTTTCGTAGAGGCGCGACGTTCGTTATGTGGCGTGCTGGATGCCGCACGGGCCCACGGGGAATTGCGGGTCCAGATCATGCATGGCGATCCGAAAATCAGTAACATCCTGATGGACAACATTACCGGCCGCGGGACCAGCATCATCGATCTCGATACCGTCGGGTCCGGCCTGATCCAGTGGGATTACGGGGATGCCGTCCGTTCCATCTGCAATCCGGCAGGGGAGGAGGCGGTCGATTTGGATCAGGTGGAACTTAGCCTCGTGTTGTGTGAGGCGTTTACGACCGGGTATATCGCGCAGGCGGCGGATTTTCTGACCCCGAATGATCGTGCTTACCTGTATGATTCCATCCGGCTGATCACCTTTGAACTCGGGCTCAGGTTTCTCCAGGATCATCTGGCGGGCAATGTCTATTTCAAGACCCGTCATCCCCGGCATAATCTGGATCGCGCGGCGGTCCAGTTCCGGCTCTGCGAACGGGTCGAAGCCCACGAAAAAGCCCTGCGTTCCCTGATTTCACGCTGTAACTAAAGTAAGGTTTTGACGGAGCAAAACCCTCCATTTTAAAAATGGAGCGGTATCCGAAATGGAGGGCGCCGCTCTGTCGGCGCCATGGTTATGAAAAAAGTCCTCTTCATCTTCGGCACCCGGCCGGAAGCCATCAAGATGGCGCCCGTCATCAAGGAGCTGCAGAAGTACCCGGCCCGTTTTTTTGTGAGCGTGTGTGTCACGGCTCAGCACCGTCAGATGCTTGATCAGGTATTGGACCTCTTCGAGATCGTTCCCGACTATGATCTGGACATCATGAGACCGGGTCAGAGTCTGACGGACGTCACCTGCAGCGTGCTTCAGGGGCTGGCTCCCGTCCTTGCAGAGGCCAAGCCTGACCTGGTGCTGGTCCATGGGGACACCACTACCACCATGGCGGCCAGTCTGGCCGCCTATTACCAGAAGATCGCGGTGGGTCATGTGGAGGCAGGACTGCGGACCGGGAACCTCTATTCGCCCTGGCCCGAAGAGATGAATCGCCGCCTGACCGGGGTCATCACCCGCTATCACTTCGCGCCCACTGAGCCGTCGCGGCAAAACCTGTTGGCAGAAGGTGTGGCCGATGAGGCCATTACCGTTACCGGCAACACGGTGATTGATGCCCTGCTGATGGTCCGGGCCAAGTTGTCAGAAGGGAATGCGGGCGAGCGAGTGGCTCAGGACCTGGTGATGAAGTATCCGGGACTTACGTCACTATGGTCGAGTCACGCCGGCAAACGATTGATCCTCGTTACCGGTCACCGGCGCGAGAACTTTGGCGAAGGCTTTGAGAACATCTGTTATGCCCTCAAGGAGATAGCGGCGGCGCATAGCGATGTTGAAATCATCTATCCCGTCCATCTGAATCCTAATGTCCAGGAGCCGGTCAGGCGGATCCTCGGTGCTGCTTCTCTTGATTCCGCGTTCCCCGCTCCGCGCTCCCCGCTTCCCAACCTGCATCTGATCGAGCCACTGGATTACCTGCCCTTTGTCTGGCTCATGAATCGTTCCTATTTGATCATCACCGACTCGGGCGGAGTGCAGGAAGAGGCGCCGTCGCTGGGTAAGCCGGTATTGGTGATGCGCGATACCACCGAGCGGCCGGAAGCGGTGACCGCAGGAACCGTGATTCTGGTGGGGACGGATCGACAGAAGATTGTCACCACCGCGCATCAGTTGTTGACCGATAAGGCCGTCTATGACGCCATGACGCATGCTCATAATCCCTATGGTGATGGCAAAGCGGCGGAACGCATTGCGACTAGAATAAAGGCCATTTCGGCATAGACATCACGTCTTAAGCCGCCGGATCAACCGGCGCCGACAGAGCGGCGCCCTCCATTTTTGATACCGCAGCATTTTTTCAATGGAGGGTTTTGCTCTGTCAAAACCACCGGATCACCCGGAGCCTTCTGTAACATTCAGCTCTGAACTTTCAACTCGAAACTCCTCAGGAAACCCCATGCATATACTCGTCACAGGTGCCGCCGGCTTTATCGGCTCACATTTGAGTAATAAACTCCTCGATCTCGGACACACGGTCGTCGGGATTGATAATTTCAATCATTACTATTCCGTAAAGCTGAAACGCGACCGCCATGAGATTCTGGAAAAACGATCAGGCTACACGGGCGTAGAAGCGGATATTTGCGACTACAAGCTCATGACCTCGCTTTTTCAAACACACAAGTTTGATCGAGTCTGTCATCTGGCGGCACAAGCGGGTGTGCGATATTCAATCTCGCATCCCTTTGCCTATCAACGGGCAAATTCCGAAGGGTTTTTGAGCATTCTGGAATCCTGCCGGCACGCCAAAACGCCGCGTTTGGTATACGCCTCAAGTTCAAGCGTCTATGGCGGCAATACGAAACTCCCCTTCAGTGAGACCGATGCGGTTGATACGCCCGTCAGCCTCTATGCCGCCACGAAAAAAGCCAACGAATTGAACGCCCACACCTATACCCACCTGTACGGCATGCAGACCGTCGGCCTGCGTTTTTTCACCGTCTATGGCCCGTGGGGGCGCCCGGATATGGCGATGTGGCTGTTTGCGGAAGCCATGCTGGCGGGCAAGCCCATCAAGGTCTTCAACAATGGCCAGATGCGTCGGGATTTCACCTATGTTGACGATATCATCCAGGGGGTCGTGGGTTCGTTATTTACCGAAAAGCTGGCCCCCTATGAGATCTTCAATATCGGCAATCACCGGTCTGAAGCCCTGCTCGACATGATCACGCTCCTGGGTCAGGCCTTGGGGGTAACCCCTCAAATGGAATTCCTGCCGCTTCAGCCGGGCGATGTTCCTGAGACCTATGCGGATATAGGACGAATCCAGCAAAAATGCGGTTACCACCCCACCACGCCGATCAGTGTCGGCATCCCGAAGTTTGTTGAGTGGTATAAGGCGTATACGGGAAAATAAGCGATAAATGGAATTTATCGACCTTAAGACACAGTACCAGCGCTATAAGGCTGAAATTGACGCCCGAATGCAGGTGGTGCTCGACCATGGGCATTATATCATGGGGCCCGAGATCGCGGAGTTGGAAGAGGTGCTGGCAAAGTATGTGGGCGTAAAGCATGCGCTTACGGTGGCCAGCGGGACGGTCAGTCTTGAAATTGCGCTGCGTGCGCTCGGGGTGGGGCCGGGTGATGAGGTTATTACCGTTCCCTTTACCTGGATCAGTACGGCCGAAGTGATTGGATTGGTCGGTGCCAGGCCGGTATTTATCGATATTGATCCGGTCACCTTCAACATGGATGTGGATCGGCTTGAGGCGGCCGTGACCCCTCGGACCAAAGCGATTTTGCCGGTAAATCTGTTTGGGCAGATGCCTGACTACGCGCGCATCAATGCAATTGCGGCGAAGCATCATCTGGCTGTGCTTGAGGATGGTGCACAGAGCTTTGGCGCTACCCAGCGGGGACGGCGTAGCGGAGCCGTATCACTCATTGGTAGTACCAGTTTTTTCCCCGCCAAGCCGCTCGGTTGCTATGGCGACGGGGGCGCACTGTTTACAGACGATGATGCGCTGGCGGCAAAGATGAAAGCCATCCGGACGCATGGGGGCGAGCGGCGTCATCACCACCCTTACCTGGGAATGAACGGGCGACTCGATACGCTTCAGGCGGCGATTCTGTTGGCCAAGTTTCCGCACTTTCAGTCAGAAGTGGATGCCCGCATTCGGATTGGGGCCCGCTATACGGAATTACTGCGCGGCAGCTGTGTGGTGCCTGAGGTAATGACCGGCAATACGCACGTTTATGCGCAGTACACCATTCGCGTTCCTGATCGGGATGGCGTTGCTGCGCGTTTGAAGAACAAAGGGATTCCCTGTACTGTTTACTACCCTAAGTGTCTTCATGAGCAACCTGTTTTTGCGCCATTGGGATATAAGATCCGGGATTTCCCCGAATCAGAGCGCGCCTCCCGGGAGGTAATAAGTCTACCCATGCACCCCTTCCTGTCCGATGCCGAGCAGGATCAGGTGGTGGCGGCGGTAAGGTGCATGTGATCTCCGCATGGGCTAACTTTTCGCCGTTTGCTGTCAAACATCGTTAGGAATTTCGACAAAATGAACAAAATAAACAGAATGAAGAGGAGTATAATCGGCGTCCTCGGATTCCTCTTCAAATTCTATATGTTTCACGAATTTCTCATAGGGCAAGGGCTTTAAATGGAGCTCATAAGGGTCACTTGAAAAGTTCCTGCCCTATGCGAAATTCGTGAAACGTATTCACAGAAAAAAGAAACAACTGATTCGGGGAGCAGCATTCTGTTAATTCTGTAAATTCTGTCAAAACTCTTCATTTATCACCTGGAAGGGTTCCGGTTGGCGCCATTGATTGTTTTCTCTCTCTAAATCTCCGTTTTTCCGTGGTAAATCTTTCCTGATCCGCTGTGTGTCTATGAATAAGCCTGAAATAGCTGTTATCGGGTGCGGTTACTGGGGAAAGAACCTGGTCCGGAATTTCCATGCCCTGGGGGCATTGTCCCTGGTGTGCGATGGTGCGGAGCGTGGCCGCAAGACGGCCTCAGAGCTGGCGCCGGGCATCCCTGTGGTTGGCGCGATAGATGATGTCCTGGCGCGTGGCGACATCTCGGCGATCGTCTTGGCGACCCTGGCAGAGACTCACTATGCGCTAGCAAGACGCGCCCTCTTGGCCGGGAAAGATGTGTATGTTGAAAAGCCGCTCTGTTTGTCTGATGCCGAAGGACAGGAGCTCGTGGGCATTGCCGCCGCGCAGGGCCGTATCCTGATGGTTGGTCATCTGCTGCAGTACCATCCCTGTGTGGAGGCGATCCAGGCCATGGTGGCTTCCGGCAAAATGGGTAAATTGCATTATATCACATCCAATCGCTTGAATTTAGGCAAAATCCGACGCGAGGAGAATGCCTTGTGGAGTTTTGCGCCGCATGATCTTTCCGTTATACTTTCCCTGACCGGTAATCAATTGCCCGAGACCGTGGCGTGTAGCGGAGGCGCGTATCTTCAGCCCGGTATCTGCGATACCACGCTGACGGCGATGTCATTTGCCAGCGGAGTTCGTGCGCATATGCATGTTTCCTGGCTGAATCCTTTTAAGGAACAGAAGCTCACGGTGGTGGGCTCATTGGGGATGGCTGTATTTGATGACACCAAGCCCTGGCCGGAAAAGTTGCTCTATTACGGCGACTATCTTTCTTGGGATAAGGACTCGGTTCCGGTTCCAAGTAAAGTCAAGGGGGAGGCGATCCCGCTTCCTGAAGAGGAACCCTTGCGCAAGGAGTGCCAGCACTTCCTTGACTGCTGTCACACTCGGTGCCGACCCAGAACTGACGGCGCAGAAGGGGTGCGCGTCCTCCAGACTCTCAGCATGGCGCAACGTAGCCTGGACCGTCACGGTGAGCCGGTTTCGTCAAGGGGGTCGCCGCTGTCCGTTCCGCCCTCCTTTTTCGCCCATGCGTCCGCCTTTGTGGATGAGGGGGCTGAAATCGGGAAAGGCACCAGGATTTGGCACTTCAGCCACATCCTTAAGGGGGCCAGAATTGGAGAGCGCTGTGTTATCGGTCAGAACGTCAATGTGGATGGCGGCACGGTGATTGGAAATAATGTTAAGATTCAGAACAATGTCTCGGTATATACCGGGCTGACCATTGAAGACGATGTGTTCCTTGGGCCAAGCTGTGTGTTGACCAATGTCACGAATCCCCGGTCACAGGTGAATCGTCATGCATTGTATGAAAAGACCGTCATCCGGCGTGGTGCCACGCTGGGGGCCAACTCTACCGTTGTGTGTGGCGTGGAGATTGGGCGATACGCCTTGATTGGGGCAGGGGCCGTGGTCACAAAGAATATTCCTGACTACGCCATGATGGTGGGGAATCCCGCGCGCCAGAAGGGCTGGATGAGTCGGCATGGCCACTTGCTGAAGAAGGCTGATGAAAAAGGGAATCTGGTTTGTCCTGAGTCCGGGTATCGCTATCACGAAGTGAGCGCGGGCGTGCTGAGGTGTCTGGATCTTGATGAGGAGGCACCGTTACCCCCGGAACTGACCAAAGGCACCAAGACTTATGATGAGTTCAAGACGCTTGACGACTAAATGAGAAACAACCGGAAGAGATTCAGACATCGATATGCGCCCGTGGCGCACATGTTAGCCCTCTTTTCCTCGTGGGAGGTCGGAAGGAAGACGAGTCCAAGTTTACACCTGCCTGCGGATTGTGATACTATTTGTTCCACAGGAAATGGAGGATGGTATGACAGCGCTTGAATTAGAAAGCGTCTTAAGGATGCCCGTTGAACGCAGAATTTTATGGATTGAAGACGTTTGGGATTCAATTCAACAACAGCCAGACAGCCTTCAGGTTCCGGACAGTCACAAGAAGGAATTGGATCGGCGGTTTCAGAAATATGCAGATGATCCATCCGCGTTATTGTCAGAGCAAGAGCTTAAAAAAGCTGTGAATGCGCGGAGATAGGCCATGCGAGTTGCTTATGTTCCGGAAGTCGCTGACGATTTGGTAGGGGCACGCGCCTGGTATGAGAACCGTGCCCCGGGACTGGGTGAAGACTTTCTGCGGATGGCTTACGCCTCAATCAGTGAACTTAGCGAATTTCCTCATTCGAACGGAACGGTCCACAATGTATTCCGGCGGGCCTTGTTAAGGCGGTTTCCCTACAGTGTCTATTATTATGTTTCACAGGATGTGATCACCGTATACGGGGTATTCCATTCTTCAAAAGATCCTCAGGCGATCAGGCAGTTGCTCGACATAAGATAACAGCACCCCTGACCCCATCCTGAACATGATGTATATCTCCGCCGTAGGCGGATGCGCCCGTGGCGCACATGTTAACCCTCCCACGGGAAAACAGGCCAGCGGGCCCGCAGACACATGAAGCCCATGAAACTTAAAGAATTTGAAGATCTGCTTGCCCGGGCTCGCGCGGACGGTGCCACGGACGACACCACGGTGTATCTCTCCGACAAGCGCCTGAAATACATGCGCGACGTTGACTCCGTACAGTTCCAGAAACGCGAAGGCTGGCCCGAGAAAGAATGGCCCGTCGTTATTGAAGAATAATCTGAAGTACGCAAAGATCGCAGAGCCCATTCGGCAAGCTCAGTACAGAACGGCTGCGGCGGATTATTTCGGGATTTAAAACCCGTTGAATTTACGCCGCAGGCGCAACTATTTTCATCTTTGCGCCCTTCGCGACCTTCTGTTCAATATTAATGCTTTCTGCCTGATTCGACGTTCGGCGTTGAATGTTGACAGTTCGATGTCCAATTCCCTTAAGGTGGCAGCCGACTTGTCCGCCGGAGTACCGGAGGTGGACGTCCCCGGCGGCTGCACTGGACCCCAGGAAAGCGAATGCGTTCGCCGAGGACGTCGAACGCCACCTTGAATATGGATGAGCCCGTTTGACCGCAATCACAGAGAACGAGAAGAAGTAAGTGGCTGAAAAGAAGATAATCCAATTGTGAAAAGTGAAGACGTGACCCCGCGCCCTTCCGGGGTTGCACGCCGGGCTTAGGAATGGCATCCGCTTCGGGGTGCAGGAATATTGGAACGACTCTCGATCCTCGCTGTTTTTACATGCGCCCACGTTCGGGGCAATC
>JBAXWB010000031.1 GCA_037128595.1 bacterium | reverse complement strand
CACGCAATAAGCCCCTGGCTCGCGCTGCCTAACTGAAGAATTTTGTCGGCCACCCTGTTATAAGGAGCAATGCCGACGATTGCGTCGCCCACGTTGCTGCCTTCTCCAACGGACAGGTGGGATCGGGTTGCCGAACCTAAATGCACAGAAAACCAGCCCGCCAACTAGGATCTCTCCATCATTATAGGCCAACACAATGATGACTCTCATGCGTAACATCACAGAACGTGGAAACGCGGTTGCCAAACTCCGGAATCATGCGTGTCCTACGAAAGGGTCACCGCTTCGCTTTGATGCGATAGAAGAGACTCCTGTTTGTGGCGCTAGCGTCGATGAGGTTGGTCGTCAGGGCTGTCGGTGGCGGGTTGGTGAAGATCGACCGCCATAGCGAGCCCGTGGCGTAGAGCGCATCGGCACACTCCAGGTACTGCCAGGCAACCGTGCCTCCTTTCCAGTCCACCCGAATGCCGGAAGAAGTGCCATGGATGCCCGTAATGGCCAGCACTGAATCGGCATTCGTCGGATCCGTGCCGGCAACATATTCCTCCAGGTTGTTCATCCCGTCACCGTCAGGATTACCGGCAGCCCCATTGGCGCCGACGGCCGAGAGCACATCCAACTGGTACGCCCGTTCCCAGCCGTTGGGAAGACCATCGCCATCAGCGTCACCGGCGGCGTCCAGCACGATGCCATTGTTGACAAACGTGGAATGGAAATTCGTGGTGCCGCTAATGATGTCGATGATTCCGTTGTTGACCACCGCACCCATAACCTCCAGCACCCCGCCGTTGATGGCGGCCATTAAGCCGTTGTTGGTGACGCTGCCGCTGATTGTCAGACCGTTCTGGGTGGCGGCAATACCCTCAGACTGGAAGGCTGATTTTGAGGAAGACGCGGAGCTATCAGCTATCACACGACCCTCAACCAGGACACTTCCGGTGATGGCGGCACAACCGGCAAGCGTGGCGTTGGTACGGATGCTCAGGCCGTTGGCAAAGATATTTGTCCCTCCAGTCACGGTGTAGGTTGCGGGGGCAATGCCATTGCCGACCACAAAGACCTGGCCATTATCAACTATGGCCCATTTCGTTTTCATCGATCCGCTGCTGAACGTAAAAACACTACTCGCACCATTGGTCACCAGGAGTCGATCGGCATTCACGGCTCCGCCATTCAACCCGAAAAGGCCGCGGTGAACCTCGAGAGCGCAGTTGCCCGACGCGTTGGTCCCCGTCAAGGCGCCACCAGCGAGCGTCACCTTGTTGCCCTCACAGGTCTGGCCGACTCCCACCACTAAACCCGATGACAACACTGACACAGCACCATCGTTGCTGATAATCAGAGAATTGCGGTTACCGTCAACACCGACCTGAATCGTGTTGCGGCAGTTCATAACCGAGCCGGCCCCGGTCACCTCCACCGTGTTGTTGCTGTCACCATCCTCGAAGCCCAGAATTCCGTTATCGGCGTATGCCGCACCTCCAGCCCTCAGCGACAGTTGATTGCCCACGCCGAGGTAACCGACGTAGAAGTTAGTGCGGCTCGTCCAAACTGAGCCGGGATCTGTCACCCAGACGGTGTTATCGTTGCCACCTAGCCGGCCCTCGTTGCAGACCACCTTCCCGCCATCACTGGCCACGAGCAGGTTACTCCTTCCGCCGAATATAAGAAAGGTGACATTGCTCCAAGTTGAGCCGGAACCGGTCACACCAATCCTGTTGTTGCTCGTGTTGATTCCGCCACTGGCGCTGATCACTGCTCCTCCGTTGGTGATCACGAGTTGGTTATCGGTACCTGAAAGTCCGATAGCCAGTTGGCTGGCATGGCTCCATACCGAGCCGGGACCGTTCACCACCACCGTGTTATTGCTACTGGCGGTATCGTAACCCAGGATGCAGTTGTCGTCATACACGGCCCCGCCGTTCTGGATCATCAGCAACTGGCTGCTACCGCCAGATGAACCCACATACAGGCTGGAGCGGTTGCTCCAGACCGAACTGGCACCAGCCACCACCACCTTGTTACTACTGCTGGATACCTCGGATCCCAGTTCGGCGATGTCGTCGTACACCTTGGCGCCGTTGATGACTGTCAATTGGTTGCCCGGACCGAACTGCCCCATGTACAACGTGCCGCGGTTGCTCCAGACCGAACCGGCACCAGCCACCACCACCGTATTGCTGCTGCTCGAATCAAAGTAACCGACATGACCATCGCTGTTATCGACCATGGCCCCGTTCGTGATGGCGAGATAATAGCCCCCCCCCTGATATCCAATCCACAGGTCAAGGTCGTTGTTCCAAGCCGATCCCGGGTCTGCCACCAGCACTCCACTACCGTTACCGGGTTGGTAATAGCCCAGATAACCGTTCGCACTGAATACCCTGCCGGTGCGGGTGATGTCGAGCTGAACGCCCGATCCTTCAACGCGCAGGTCGGAACTGTTGCTCCAGACCGATCCGTGTCCCGACACTAGCCCCCGGCTGTCGAGCGACAGGCATCCGAGGGTGTCGCACACGACGCCCCCATTAAGGATTGCAAGTTGGTTGCCGGAACCCCCGGTGCCGACATACACGTATGAACTGTTGCTCCAGACCGAACCGCTATCCGTCACCAGCACCGTATTGCTGCCGCTCCAGGAGTACAAACCCACATAACTGACGTCGCTGATGACCCTGGCCCCGTTGGCGATCGTCAGTTGATTGCCTGATCCCCCGCCTCCGACACTCAAGGACCCCGCAAACCATGTCGTACCCGGATCCGTCACCACCACCGAGTTGTTGGTGCTAGTATCCGCATAGCCTAGAATCCCGGCACCACAGAAGATTTTACCACTGTCGCTGATGGATAACTGGGAGGCCGGACCCGCGTAACCAATGCACAAACTCCCGTCGTTAGTCCACAGGGCCCCGCTGCCCGTCACCTGCATCTTGTTGTTGTCGGCATACTCAGCGTAACCGATATAGCCGTTCCCGTTGCTGACAGCGAGCTTCCCACCGCTCTCGATGCGCAGCAGGTCGGAAGAGTTGGTGCGCCCCACGAAGTAATCCCCCGCCCAGTTGCTGCTGGCTCCGCTGATCACAATTGACTGGTTATTTCCATTGAACTGCGCTGACACCGTTCCGGCGAGGGTCAGACCAAAACCAACCAGCATCGGCATCAGTCTTCCGCGGCCGAAGTAGAGTTTCTTCCGTCGTATGTTTTTCACACGGCAATCTCCTTATGAATTCATTATTCTTGCCCATATTCCGAGTGGATCGTAGAGAGGCGCCCTCTATATTCATATCGGGTAATCCCTGAATGATGTATAAGGGTTCGCCTGATAAGGTGATTGGCGGATAACATTATCTGACAGACCGAGCGAAATGTTTGAGACGGTCCTGAATGGCAAGAGATGGTCAAAGATGACCGCGTGAAGCATTGATAATGCGGTGGGTTAGCGAGGGGGCCGCGCCGCATTTGCGGATGGATCGCGGCGATGCGAGCGAAATGCCTGAAATGGGTGTGACCACGAAATTTAATAAGGGTATTAAACCGTGGGTTTTGATAGCCTTCGCTGATAGAAGATCGTGTCTGCAGATATCCATTCCCCGCCTGTCCTTTGGAGCATTGCCGACTGGGGAGGCAGTGGAGGCAGGGTCAGACCTAGAAACTAGAAAATGACCGGGATTTGGGGTGGGGTGCCCTGCGTCGTTGATGAGTGAGTGTATAGCTATATTAATAATATAGATTAAACGATTGACTTAATCCTGGCTTGGGAGAAGTATGCGGGGCATGCCAAGGCCATGGAGGATTCGATACGCGGGCGCGAAGTATCATGTGATGAGCCGGGGGAACGGGCGAGCGGCGGTGTTTCTGGAGCCGGCGGATTACGGGCGTTTCCTTGAGCAACTTGATCATGCATTGGAGGCGGATCAGGTGGTCGTATCGCAAGTATGTGGAGTCTATGCTTGGCGAGGATGACGAAGTTATCCGGGAATCGAGGCGACGGAGCCGATTTGCGATGGGGGACCAAAGCTTTCCAAGAGGAGGCCGAGCAGTCCTTGTATGACCAGAATCCGCAATCTTTGACCATCCTTCAATCGGAACACCAAATGTCTTATGGCAGAATTCTTTCGCTGTTTCGAGTGAGTTGAGCCAGTGATCAGCAAAGCATGGGCCATCTTCAATTCCATCAAACAGAAACACAAAGCACCCAGTTTTTTCCGGCACGAGCATCAGCCGTTTTACCTTTGGATCATGGCTAATTTTTGCAGTTAATCTCATTTTGTCTATGGTCGAACGCTCACACTGTGCCGCCGGAGCATTTAGCGACGGCAGGCACGAGTGTGTGGTTGGGTTGCTTCATGTTTCTCTTCATTCCGGGATTCAATCACGAATTATCGCGTAGGGAAATGTTGCTGTAATCAGTGCTTCATCAGTACGATTATTAGAAGTGCCGTTTGAAATGCTGCGGCAACTACGTTTACCAGCCAGACTGCCGATCGACGAAATCTAATTCCGTAGAGAATCCAGAATGTATAGTTCAGGAGGAACCCGAAAATGAAGGCAGACGACATGGACGTTGCCGTTGATGCTAGTTCCGCCCTAATCTGAAGGGCAATAAATATCGACCCTGAGAATCCAACTACGGATCCTGCTATCTCAAATACGTTCCCAGGTATCTTCTGTAAATTCATTCAATATCAAGAATAACACATTTCCTGTCATGGGATGGTATTCCCAGGCAATTGTCTCTGCAAGCGCTATCTTTCAATACCCCCGTTTTCCTTGTTTCCTAGCTCTAAACATGGCAATTTTTACCAACTAACAGAAGCACACCAAGATGTCCCGCCGCACAGCCCCTTGGTGTTGCAATGGCTACTGGCTAGCGGGGTTCTTCTTCCACCGAAAACCTAAGTTCCCTTGCGTTCGTCCTTTGCTGGGTTTTATCATGTATATCAGGCGCGCCTGATATCATGATAATAGGAGGTTAGCGATGGATAACGTGGGATTGAAACTAAAAGAGGATGAATGGGAATAGGTTCCCTGTGGGAGGGGCGCTACGCGCCGCGACAGGCTCAACTGGGTGCCTGGACCGGACAAGTCGCCGCGCATAGCGCGCCTCCCACAAGAGGAACAATCAAAATGACCGAATCTGGAAAACAGAAATGCCCCCAACCAGACGCTCCTGGCTATCGGCGCTGACGCGCCTCAGCCAAAGCGCCACCGTTCGGGCAATAGGGCGCGGGCGATGATGCTGGAAAAATGAATACAAAACAATTCCCCTTGATAAATGCCATTCAGAGTCGCTAAAATATTGACATGACAACCGATGTTAAAGAGCTTGAAAAAGTGGTGGCGCATTTACCTGAGCGCCAGCTGAATGCTTTTCGGTTATGGTTTCACAACTTTGATGCTGAATTATGGGATAAGCAGATCGAAAAGGATGCGAAAAGCGGCGCTTTGGATCATCTGGCCGATCGCGCACTGCGCGATCTGGCCGATGGAAGGTGCACCGATTTGTGAGTCATAAGGCAAGTTCATAGTTTTGGTTATGTTACCACGATCTACCTGTGACAATTCGGGATTTAGCAGATCAACAATTCCTCCTCCTTAAAGAAAATCCTCGCCATCCCTCTTTGCATCTCAAGAAGACAGGCCGTTTCTGGTCAGCACGTGTAGGCCGGAATTATAGAGCCCTCGGTGTTGACTCAGCAGAAGGGATCGTTTGGTTCTGGGTTGGCCCACATGCCGAATACGACAAATTGATCAATTCATGAATGAAGTCGCAAACCAACTTTTGGAGAGCGACGGCTCGCACGCTCGTAACGCCTCAAAAGTCACGCTGGCTAAGATCGGGATTCAAATGGGAAGCAATCTTGACAATATACAATGATTGTATGTACTCTATTAGTAGAAAGTGAGGCGAGAATGCAATCAACCACGGTAAATATATCCTTTCAGGGGAGTCTTTTGTCCGAGATTGACCGGCTTGCGCTGGCGGAATCAAGGTCGAGATCTGAACTGCTAAGGGAAGCGGCACGGCTCTACATCGACCGTAAACAGCGGTGGGACAAGCTTTTTGCCTACGGCAAAAGCGTTGTTGCGCGAGGACAACTCACAGAGTCGGATATCGCGGTAGAGATTCACGCCCATCGGCGGCAGAAGGCTTCAAAACGATGAAACGGGATCGGGTAGTTTTGGACACAAATGTCCTGATATCCGCAGTCCTTTTTAATGGCCCCCCTCGCGCAATTCTTGAACTTGTCATCGGCGGTTCGGTTCATTGCTCTCTGTCCTTGGCCATCTTGGATGAACTTCGTGACGTTCTGGAACGGCCAAAGTTCCGATTTTCTCCTGAACAAGCCTTTCAGGTCATTGAGGAATTGCATGCGGTCTGCGATATTGTCAATCCGGCTATTCGGGTTAATGTGATCACCGCAGATCCGAACGACAACATCATCCTGGAGTGTGCCTTGGAATCAAAGGCCGACATTATCGTTTCCGGTGATCAACATCTGTTGGATGTGGCAGAGTTCAAGGGGATTCAGATTGTTTCGCCATCCGACTTTATGAAGACGATCAATGGATATACGGCGGTGCCAACAAGAAAATCCACGTTACGGCTGCGCCTCCCGTGATTTTCGACCGTTGGGATTGAAACTAAAGGATGATGAGTGGGAATAGATTCCCTGTGGGAGGGGCGCTACGCGCCGCGACAGGCTCAACTGGGTGCCTGTTATGGTTGAAGTGCTCCAGCGCCATGATAGACTGCCCCCATGTATGAGCATCATCACCAACCGTTGGCCTCACTACCCACCTTTATCTGGCGCATGGCCGCCTGTTTTGGGATTTCACAAGGTCTGGCCGTGGTGGCCCTTTCGATCGGCATGGTGGGGTACCACCAGATTGCCGGGCTGGCGTGGATTGATTCCTTTCAGAATGCCGCCATGATCCTGGCCGGAATGGGACCCGTGGATCAAATGACCACCTTCTCCGCCAAACTCTTTGCCGGCCTCTACGCGATCTTCAGCGGTCTGGTCTTCCTGTCCATCATGGGGATCGTGCTGGCACCGATCCTGCACCGGGTGATGCACCGTTTTCATCTGGCCGACGAAGATGTGAATGAAACGCCCTGAGGATTGCTTGGCGTAACACTCATATTTACGGGGTTATAGGCCGGAACAAAAGCCCCTGGCGCATGGCTGTGGAGTTTTGAGAAAATGATTGATTGCGTCTTGTAAGCGGACTAACGTCACCAATAGTTGGGATAGAATTATTAGGCCGATCTTAGACTGAAAGCGAGGCAGGATGAAGCGATATAGCGGGCTGGTAGTGTTGGCAGTGATGGGTGGGATGATGCTTTCAGGGATCGTCAGTCGTGCTGACGATCTGGTGATTCAGGGATTCACCTCCAGCGGGCAATTGACGTTCGGCGGGGTTTCGAATGAAGCGCAACATGCCACGAGTTACCGGATTGAATGGGCTTCGTCGCCCGGGGGCGGCTGGACTAACTTTGCGGCGGCCGCAGCGTCGCTTGATGTTATCCCGGCTCCGCTCAACGGCACGGGAACGATATCGGTGCTGGTACCGATGTGCTACCGGCTGGTGGCGACGATGGTCGTCTTGCCGCTCGGCACGATTCCGATTCCTGCCGGGACCAATAGCGGGGTGGATCCAGATTCCGGAGCGTACACACTAAACAACGCCATGCCGTTTTACATGGACAAATATTTGGTGACGAAGGCGAAGTGGGACGCGGTCTATAATTGGGCGATCACCAACGGGTACAGTTTCGATAACGTTGGCAGTGGCAAGGCGGAAGATCATCCCGTGCAAATGGTGAACTGGTTCGACTGTGTGAAATGGTGCAATGCCAGGAGTGAAAAAGAGGGGAGGCCGGTCAGTTATCGGGTGGGGGGCAATGTCTACCGGAGCGGTCAGGATAATGCGGTGACTTGCGACTTGAATCTTGGTGGGTATCGGTTGCCAACGGATGCGGAGTTCCACTATGCGGCACGCGGTGGACTTTCTGGAAAGCGATTCCCGTGGGGGGATACGATTGATCATGATCAGGCCAACTACACTGGATATCCTAGCGGATATGGCTATGACCTGGGCTATTTGGGCTATGACGCGAGGTATGCCGTGGGGGATAGCCCCTATACCAGTCCGGTGGGTGCGTTTGAGGCTGGGAAGACCGGTTATGGATTGTATGATATGACGGGGAATGTTTCGGAATGGTGCTGGAACTGGTATCCGGGCTATGAGGGTTATGCGCGTGTGTTTCGCGGTGGCAGTTACATGAGCTACGCCAATGAGTCTGGGGTTGGTTTTCGCGACAGTACAGGTCCGGATTATGCGGGTAAAAGCATTGGTTTCAGGGTGGTGCTGTCCCCGGTTCAATAATATTCATTTTCTTTTACGAACGAATCGTTCATGTCCGCCCACATTTTGCGGCCACCTGAGCAGATCACGATCCCTCTCTGATCAGGCGTTATTGCAGGGGGTACGCCCAGAGCGGGTTATACCCCCTGACTGATGACGAATATGAGGGTGGTATTAATACGAAAGGGAAACTTATGTTACATAGCATGAAGCATTTGTATGGAGCCAAACTCGGCGCGTCAGATGGAAACATCGGACATGTGAAGGATTTTTACTTTGACGATCAGAACTGGGTCATCCGTTATGTGATCGCAGACTGAATGAACCTGTCCCTGCGGACGCCTTGCCATCCGAACCTGCCGATGTGCATCTGCGAAGCGCGCAAGCCGTGAATGGGTACCAAATCAAGGCGAGCGATGGAGTGGTTGGTCATGTATGTGATTTCCTGCTGGATCGTCAGAGTTGGGCCATTCGCCAACTGGTCGTCAAAGTAGGCCACATGCTTTCAGGCCGGGAGGTGCAGGTGCCTGCGAGCCAAGTGGATCGGATTTGTTACGAGGAGGCTACGGTGTTCGTCAACATGACCATCGAAGGCGTAACCAAATGCCCTCCCTATCCTCTGGATCCGGAAAATGTAAAATCCGGCGGATGATGGCTGACGGGCCTCCCCTCAGAGGTTCCACAGTAGTACTCCGGCTAAGGTGTCGCCGGAGCTGAACTCTGCGCTTCCAGTGCCCAGAGTAAGCTGTATAGCATCGCGGCATCTCCGAGTGGGCCTGTCAGGCCGAACTCGTTATGCAGGGAGTCAACTTTGCTTTCCCGCCAGACTCGCCACGGGGGAATCATGGCGGGATAGACTCCGCCCATGCTTTTGGCTGCTCCGCCAGGGCCAAAGACCGGAATTCCGGGAGCGGGAACCCCCTCTTTGTTGTACAGCCAGGCCCGGAGTTCCGGGTGGATCGGGGGGCGGGATCCGATACCTGTGATAAAACTTCGGGAGAGCGGATTGGCGCCCAACTGGTAGTCGGCGTTGAGTGACGCCGCGTCCAGGTACTTCTGATCATGAGACAGGAGGTAAGCCATCAGGCATTTATTTCCATAAAGTCCGCCACCTACCAGACTTCCCCAGCCGCCGGACTCGCGTACAGTACTCATGCGATACGGCCATTTCTCGATCGATTTCACATCGACGTCCGCGCACTTCAGGATGGCGGCCCGGGTGGCCTTCTGGACCTCCGGGTCGATTCCTTTCCGGGTACTACTGGCGTAGGGCCAAGCGATAAGAGGGTGTTGCCAACCTTCATCCCATTTGAAGGCCTGGGCCACGCCGTTTTTGTAAAGATTGGTGAAATCCGTATTGAACCGGGGCTCGCCGGTAGTGTTGAAAAGTTCGGCCGCGGCCAGTGCCCAGGCCCGTTTCCAAGGGATTCGGCCATAGGAAATACCATTGGTTTCGTAGTCCGTAGACTGGTGTTTCAGGCCCCATTCATAGGCCTTGAACGCCTGACCCAGCAATTGATTGCTCTGCTTGGGATCGAAGGGCTGAAGCACCCTGGCCGCATGGCTGGCGACTGCGGCAAAGATATTGGCGGAAGCATTACAGGGCGGGAAATTCCCGAAGGGAGGAAGGGGGCCGAACTGTGTCGCCCATTCGGTTTTCCACTCCTTGTAGCCGTAATCCTCGTCATTGGCCCGGCCGGCGTAGATGCCTCCGTCGGGAAGCTGGTTGTCGGCGTAGAACTTCAGCCCCCAGAGCACTTCGTCCAGGATGTCCGGAATCCCGTTTCCGCTTTCAGGAAGGTTCAGTTCGCCGTCAGCAAAGGCGGCAGGAAAACATTCATAGGAGGTCAGGATCTGCTGGCTGGCAACCAGATGCAGGTAAAACAGATCGCAGTCCCCGGCATCATGATAGCCCCCGCGGAACTCGCGGACCGGCTCGTTGGGTGTCAGGGGTGGGCCATGTTCCACCAGGTGCCCGTTTTCATAATTCGTCAGATGGCAGGGATGACGGGGGTAATCTGTCACCTTGGACGTCAACTCCGCCCCGCAACGCTGAACCAGGAAGCCGCGCATGGTCTTTATGTAAAGGTCTTTCATCCCGTCCTGGCCGATGCCGAAGGTATCGGAGCGACCGAGTCCGGGTATATAAATATAATAGCGCCCGGAGGCGTGAATCGGGGCGAGGTCCATTTCATAGACCGACTCGCCACTCGCTGAGTTGGTTAGGCATGAAAGGGTAATGGCGCCCTCGTGGACCCGTTGATTGTTATCGGCATTTAACACTTGAAATGTCTGAAAGGAGGAATAGTCGACCGCGCCGAGGTCGGCGGCCCACCAGCCGAGATATGCGTAGCGTTTCTGGCTTTTCGAGGAATACGCGGCCTGATTGACCTTGATGACCGGGGTGAGCGTGGTGCGATCCGAATACGCCAATGTAGTCTGCGCGGTTGCCGTGGTGGGAAAGCCAGCCACTTGAATGGAATACGACTTGCCACTTTTCAAGGGGGTCGTTAGTTGGAGGTAATAGGTGTGCCAGTAGACATGATTACCCGGAAAGCTTCCGATATCCCCGGTCCAGTTGTCGAACGAGAGCCGGCCGACGCGCGCGGGGTGCATGCCAGGGGCGAAGGCCGGGTCGCCAGTGCTTGAAAGGGTAAAATGGTCCGGGCTCTGAAGCTTTCGGGCTTTGGCTTCGCCCTGGCCGGGGCCCCCTGCCACGATCCCGTCGAGGGTCACGGCTAGGAGGTCAGGCCGGATGATTTCCGTTTTCCGGATGCCTTGAGCCATGCCGAGTTCAGTCATCCCTTTCAGGATGGCCTTGTTCTCAATGGCCATCCGCTCATCGAAAAATCCTTCCGGCGGGCTCTCTGGTCGCTTGAAATCCAGCTTCACATCAGGAGCGTTGAAATAGTCCGCGTCATCAAGTGTGATGGCGTAGATGGCCGGCACGGCTTTGCCTTCCGACGCCAGCGTGATCGAGGTGATGGCCTTTTCAGGCGCTGAGTTGGTCCATTCGGTTGCCCACACGCCAATGTATTGATCCCATTTCACAGAGTAGAAATTGCAGCCTGTGAATATGGGCCAGCTCCGGGCTCCGGCATTGTCCCACCAGGCTGAGCACCACCATTGGCGGAGTTCGATATTATTGCGCATGGGGAGGACCACCTCGGAATGATCGGCGTAGTGGATCGTGTAACGGGCCACGGTATAGTCGGGTGGCAGGGCGGGGGGCGGCCCTGCGGCATTCTGCAGGAAATAGATATACTTGCCCTTCACGTTGGGGAGCTTCACGGTGACCGACACGGGGTAGTTGGTGCCCCTGATCTGGCCTTGGAGCAGCACGACGGACCGACTGTTGTTCTGAGCCGGATCAATGATCTGGAAGTGATATCCATTCCGGGTAATGATTCCCGGGGGGATGGGGGGATAGATCAACATGTCGTTGATCCCTTCATCCGTCCAGCCCCCTTGGCCGTTATTGGCAAGGCCGTCATCCCCAAAACTTGAATTGGCAACGGGGCGAAGATCGACGAAGTAGGGGGCCGCTTGAGAAGTCATGCCTGCCACCAAGGTGAAAATCGCAAAAGTCCGAATCATGCATATCAGAGGTCTCATGGGTATTCCTTTTTGTTGATCGATGCAGGCTTGCCGGTTGGCTTAACCACAGGGTGCCCTGACTCCATCGGGAAGGGGGAGGGTAGCCGTAATCTCGCCCGCTTGTGTCCTGCCTGGGCGCCCTTCAGGATTTGGCCGCAGACCGCCGCCCCCAATAGTTTCTCGAGGGAATCGAGTAGCTCGGGCGAAATGCGGCCCGCCTTGACTTTGCGATTGCAGTGAAACCGAAGGGCATCGTCACAGATCGACAGGGCGGCATCTGGAGGGTACCGCAGGACGAGCGGCCAGAGTGTACAGGAAGAGGGCTTAAGCAGGTGGGGCGACAGGCCGATCTCAAGGGCGGCACTGTGGAGGGCGCACCGGATCCCCGAATGAGACTGGTAGGCAAAAACGCAGAGCCCGTTCTCATGGGTATCAATGGCAAACACTCCGCGCTCCACCTCGTCGAAGACGTTGTCAAATCCTTCCCCGTTTTCCAGATCGGGACAATGCCGGGCGGCCAGGGGGAGTGCCCCGATAATGGTTTTCATCTCACGCGCAGTGACACAAACTTCATGGACCGCGCAGCAGCAGGCGTCCGTGTGGGAACATCCTGAGCACTGGTGAGCCACCGTGGAAATGGCGTTCAGGTCTACATCGATATACCGGGGGTATTTCTTCATTGGACCGGGAGGACGGATCAGGGATGTGGCGGCAGGAACAGGGCATAAGCCAGGGCCACCTTCACCTGATTGGCGACGATGCCTTCATTCATCCCGGGAGCAGTATCCTCCCCGTACATATAGAGCACCGGCCAGGGACCGGGCGGGTAGAGGCTCTGGGCGGGCCATTTGGCCATGCTCTGGCCAGGTGCCTCGCCGGCGTTGAAGTGACCGCCCGGCCCATTGCTGATCAGGCCGGGGATCAGGCCCGGGGGCGTCGTTCGCATCAGATGACTGAAGGCCGACGTGACGTACCGCTGTCCGAGCCCGACAGTGAACACCAGGTTCATCGGGTGGCAGCCCAGCGAGAAGTCATCGGTAAACCGTAACCAGTCGCGTGCCGCGGTGCGCACGGCCGGATCGGTAGCCACCACGGAGGTCATCGCCGGGACTTCCGGCCATACCGGCAGGCCGCCGGTGCCCCAGCTGCTGGGGGCGTAGGGACTGCGCATATGGCGGTACGTCGTGGTTTCCGCCGCCCGCTTCCAGTCGGCAAAGGTGCGTTCAAAGGCGGCGGCCAGGGTGGCTTTCAACACGGGATCAGCCTTGGCCGCACGCAGGTAGTGGAAGGAGGCATAGAGCTGGTCATATTTTCCGTACTGGCTCAGATCGGCCGATGGCGTTTGGGCCAGGACCGATGCTGCCCGGAAGGCGGTATCGAAGACGGTTTCGCCGGTGGCACGGAAGAGGGCGGCCGCGGCCTCTGCGCGCTGGTCGGCGGCGGCAGCGCCGTCGTGCGCTTCGGCCCAATCCCAGGCCTTGCGGCTGCGGGCCAGGAATCCATCCGCTTCCTTGCCTTGGCCGGCCGTTTTCCAGGCCATGGCGGCCTGTGCGGATACTGCGGCAAAGGCATAACTGCCACGGGCGGTTGGAGCGTAGGCAAACTCGCGCAGGGTATCGGTTTCCGGCGCATCGCCGTCGCGGGGATCGCCCTCCGACTCTACATACTCATGCACCCCTCCGTCGGGGTCCTGCAGCCGGCTCCACAGGTCGAGTGCCCAGCGGGCCTCGTCGAGGATATCAGGGATGCCGTTACTTTTCTCCGGGATGTTGAGCTGGCCGTCAGAGAAGGCGGTGGGGTTGAGTTCCCATGCCAGCAACAGCCCCTTGGCTACGTCCAGATGCGCGCGTGGATTCCAGTCGCCGGCATCGTGGTGGCCGCCAAATAGATCGTGTTTCTTCCCGTCGGTGGCGAACGTCGCCAGGCTCCGGATATCCTTGGCGGTATCCAGGGTGGCGGTCGAGTATTCCGTAGTGCCGCGGTGACAGGCCGCCCGCCAGATCTGCGAACAGGGCGCCCCGAGCTCGATTCCGCAGCGCTGGTGGTAGAGGCCGCTCATCACGGTGGCGAAGGGCACGGCATAGACGTCGGCGGCGACGCTGAACTCATAGCTGCGTCCGACACCGGGGAGGGCGAGATAGTAGTGGCCCGGGGTCCGGAGCGCCGACAGGTCGACCTGCCAGACATCCTCGTAGCTCAGATCCTGCTTATAGACCGTCTCCGGCCCTTCAGCTTTGGTCCCGGCACGGGGGGGGGTGACCGGTACCTGCTTACCGTCCACCAAGCGGAACGTGGCGCGGCGGCGCAGGGTCGGAGCGCCGGTGAGGACCACGGCATGAGAGCGGGCGTCGCGGACCTCGAAGGCGGTGGTGACACCTGACAAATCGCAGGCGCCCATATTGCCCAGCCACAAGCCAAGGTAGGCGTACTTGGTGGCGTCGGGCAGGTAGCCGATCTGATTGACCTTAATGGCCGGATTGAGGGAGATGCGGTCGTTGAGGGTGACGGTGGCGGTCGTTTCGCCGCATACCACCGCCGCCCCGGCCTTGGCGGCGAGGTCAATGCGGTATTGCCGCCCCGGCTTCATCGGTATGGGCAATTCGATAAACACCAGGTGGTTGTCAAAGTGGCGCCAGGGCCAGCCATTGGGCAGGTAGAAGTCCAAAGTGGAACGGCGGCCAATGCGTTTAGGCTGGACCGGTGAGGTGAAGGCGGGATCGTCGGGTGAGGTCACGGCGATGCCGCTGGGATCCGCCAGACGTGTGAGATCGATGCCGGGGCCGATGGCGAGTTGGATCAGGGTGGGGGTGACGATCCGCGCCTGACGCAGGCCGTAGCGTGGAGAGCGGTCTTCACCGGTAGGGGCGGCCGTGCCGGTGATCCATTGTGCCGCCAGGTTATTCGCGAGCGACTGGGGACCATTGACCCGGATGAAGTACGCCTGGCCCGGTTTCATCGGCTGGTCGGCTGGCAGCACCACGGTTGCCGGGGTTCGTGTGAAGCGGGGGCCGCTCCAGCCGGCGGGGGTGGTTCCGTCCGGCTCGGCCGTGCCAAAGGTGACGGAGGTGACCGGCACACCTCGCTGGAAGGCGGCATCAGTCGGGCTTACCACTTGGATCCATTCGGCATGTTTGGCCAGACTCCACTGGGAGAGTCCGCTCCCGAACATGAGCTCAATGTGAGTGGGATCTGCCAGTTTGGCGCTACGCAGGCCGGCACTTCGTCGTCCGTCCTCGAACTCAGGCTGGGCGGAAACGGCGTGGATGGCAACGGTGAGAATGATGGCTGCAATGGTGAAATATTTCATAGCTAGAAAATGCCAGAAATAATGATAAAAAGCAAATAGACGTTATCAGGGAAACCCATACAATAAAACGTCGCTACCGAACGTTAGGAAGAATCAGGAGAGATAAGCATGTTCCGGAACTATTCAATCATCGTGGTGAGTGTTGTTTTTCTGCTAATGACCTCGCTGGCCTTCTATTACAGGAGTCAGGCGGCCCACGTTCAGCGGCAATACAGTGCGGCTCTGGATCAACTTGACCAGATGGCCGCGGCCGCCCGGGTGGTCCCCGTTCCCGCCGTGGAGCCGGGTGCGACCGGGCATCGCCTGCCGCCGAGCCCCGAGTCCCAAGCCGGGGTGACGGCGGTTCCTGAAGCGGTTGCCGGTGTGCTACCCCCCGCGCCCAAGCCTCCTGACCGCGGGCGCCACGGCTCGCCGGAATCCTGGATGGAGGCGTTCCGGACGAATGATCCCCCGCGTTATGCGGAGTTCCAGCAGCGACGCCAGGAGATGCAGCAGCGGATGCAGGCCGCCTGGAATCAGTCGAGTAATTATTTCATGAGCCGGGACACTTCGAAGATGCCCCAGGCGGAATTTGAAGAATACAACACGATGACCCTGCTGCTCAGTCAGGCGGCGTCCTTGAATCAACAACTGCAGAGCGGTCTGCCGCCTGAAGTGCGCCAACAGGTGGCCAGCGAGTTGCGGAGCAACATTGTGGCGGTGGCCCCGCTGCTGGAGAACGAACGCAATCGGGAATATTTCGATGCGGCCGTGGCGATGGGCCAGAGCGAGCAGGACGCGGCCACCATGGTGGCTTATATCAATCAAATCACGTCCAATACCTCCATGCGTGCCATTCTTCCCGGCATGCGAATGGGTGGACGGGGGCGTGATTGATGACCCGTCACCCGATGACCCTCCTCCCGTGGACGGGCAATTGGCACACCCACACGGCCCGCTGTAAGCACGCCACCGGTTCGGTGGCCGACTACTGTGCGGCGGCCGTCACCTATGGCCTGACTGACTTGGGGATATCGGACCACACCCCTTTTGCGGATGGCCGCTGGCAGAGCGTACGCATGGCGATCTCCGAGTTGCCGGAATATCGCGCGGAGATCGATGCGGCCCGGCCCGTCTTCCCGGGACTGCGGCTGTGGGCCGGCCTGGAATGTGAATTCCGCGCGGAGCTGGGTGCGTTTTACCGCGAGGTATTGTTGCACGATTACCGCATGGACTATCTGGTGGGGGCGGTCCATTGGTTCCCGTTCCATGGCGTCTGGACCAGTTTGGAGGAGCCCAGTGTGAGGAATGATCCCAAGGCGTTGGCGGCCTACGTCTCCCATATCATTGACTGCATGCGCTCCAAACTCTTTCTCTTCATGGCGCATCCGGACGCCTTTGGCGTGTTATTCGAGTGTTGGAATGCCGAGACCATCGCGGCGAGCTGTGACCTGCTCGATGCGGCACGTGACTTGGATGTGCCGCTGGAAATCAATGCCTATGGCCTGCGCAAGCCACTCCTGGAGACGCCACAGGGGACGCGGTGGCGCTATCCCTGGGAGCCCTTCTGGCAGTTGGCCGGTGAGCGGGGCGTGCCGGGGGTCGTTAACTCCGATGCCCATCGCCCCGAAGACATCGCCGGCGAAGTGGATACGGCGCTCGCCTGGGCGGCCCGCTTCGGCGTGCGACTGGTGGACTTGAAGGACCGGCTTACTCCGTCAGGGGTTTCTTCTCCAGTATAAGTCGGAGCTGATGGGGTCGGGATACCCGATGGCTTCAAGGGCTTTGTGCTGGCGGAGACAACTGGCGTTGGCCGATTTACCGGGAAGGGTTAAATTCCGGAGGTGGGTATTGTTGACCAGCGGGGACAGGTCCATCACGTTTCGGGCATTGGCGAGATTTAATGTCTCCAGCGGCAAATAGGTCAGCGGCGTCAGATCACTGACGGACGTGCTGCTGATGTCGAGTTTTTTCAGCGGGAGCCCTTTCAGGGCATAGACCATCGAGATGCGACTGCACCCCGCGAGAGTCAGTTCCTCCAAGGGGCACTGGGCAAGAGACTTGAGGTCATTCAGCAGGGTGCACTTTGAGAAATCCGCACTGATCAAGGGGGCCCCCTCCAGGGACGACAGGTCGGGTATGGTGGAGCCAGTAAGGACAATGCGGGTCAGGTTGGTCGTCGCCAGCCCGGTAAGGTCTGAGAGGTTGGGGCAGTTTTCTGCGATGAACACGTGGAGGGAGAGTGATTTCAGGGCGCGCAGACTGGTGACCTGTGTGCCGGAGATGATGAGCTCATCGATGAAGGCCCCGCTGATGCCTGATAAATTGGTGATATCACTTTCGCTCAAATCCAGGCGGCTGATATGGAACCCTTCCAGTGGAGGCAGTTTGGTGATGCCGCATTTGCGTAATGACAGTTCCTTAAAAGGGAGCGACTTCAAGGATAACAGGCTGGGCAGGGATTTGTTTTCCGACAAATCAAGATAGATGAGATCTTCATCAATGCGATAGGAAAACAAGAGGGGTTTATCACCTGACCGCCAGGCACGTAACGGCTCGATCATGTTCTTCAAGGTGGCCAGGTCGGTTTTCCGGGTGATGGCGGAGGCGGCTTTCACCGCGACCAGGATGGGCATGGCGTTCTGGGCGGTGGTGGTCGTGCCATAGAGTTTTGTGAAGTGTTGCGCGGCTTCCTTGATTTTGATGCATTGGGAATCCGTGAATGCAATTTGATCAATCTGGGTGGCAATGGATTTAGGGTCCTCCTTGCTGGGGGCGATTCCGGTTAGCGCCACCAGTGCATCCAGGGCGGTCTGGGCTTCCGCCTCACGGGTCTGACCCACTAATTGTCCGATATGCGTGGCCAGTGCCGAGGCCAGCAGGCTGTTGGTCATGCCCGAAAAACTGGCTAAGGCTAATTTCTCATCGTTATGTTGCCAGGCATAGAACCCTTGCAGGAGCAGGCGTTCAGAGGGGGGGGCACCCGCGAGTCGATGTAATACGTCCTGCATGCGGATTTTGTCAAGTGGGACGGGAAGGGTAATCGTCCCGCCATCGGAGGCAAGTGTTTGAAGGGTGATTTGTTGATTTTCAACCCCGGTCAACTTTCCGCTCATCGTTTCAGAAAGGAGTTGCAGTTCAATGGTTTTGCCGATCAGGGCCTTGTAGCACTCCAAGACTTTTTCATGAAGTTTACTGAGAAGCTCAACTTGCTTCAGGAGTTCATCCTGCTGGGCTTTGGGCCATCCCAGATCGTGCGGATGATTCCAGTTCAAGATGAGCGGGCGCGCCTGCTCCAGCCCTCCCCCGCTCAGAATGGTTTTGGAAAGGTCGGCGAGAAAGGCTTTCCGCTGCACGGTTTGTGCCTCATTCAGTGCCGTTTGATTGATTTGCGCTTTGGCTCGAGCCGTTGTGGTCTGGGTCTGCGCCAGGAGGATGAGGTTACTGGAGAGCCGTCCACGCAATTCGCTGGTCTCATTCGTGAAGAGTCCCTGATAGCCGTTCAACCAGGCAATGCCCTCGGTATAACCTGCCATATTGGAATACTCCGTGGCCTTCTGGCGGATTTCCTCGATGGCCCGGTTCAAGGCAAAGGACTTGAGCATCTCAATGTTGCGCCGTTCCTCAAGAATCTGGAAATGCCAGTTGGGACGCAGGGTCTCGGTCATGGCCAGCAGGACTTTATACCTTTCCAGCATCCCATCGTAATCCGTGGGGTGAGTTTTCAGGTGTTCCTGCGCGGCCTTGTAGAGGGCCTCGAATGAACTGTCGGGCGGTCGATTCATGGGGGTCGTCGTAGAGGCGAGGGCATTCGTCAGGGCGGGCAAGCTGATTGCGCCGGCGATCGCCGCCGCATTAGTGGGGGAGTGGGCCGCCGACTTCGGGGGGGGCGGCGGCGGTGCGGTCAGGGCGAGCCATCCGATCAGCACGATGACCGCGATGAGTCCGCCGGCCAGAATGCCGTAGAAAGCCCGTGACGGGTTGGAATCCGGCTTGGAGGGAGGGGCGGCGGGCTGGGACACGGTCATGATCGGAATCCGGTTTGGCCGGACCAGGACCTTTTTTTTCATCGGGGAAGGAACCTGCTCAGGGGGCAACTGAATGAGCACCGAATGATGTTTCATCGGGGCAGGGGCGGGAACGGGCTGATCACTGGTCAGCGTCTCAAGCTGATGAAGAAATGTGGGCCAGTCCTGGGGGCGATCATTTGGATCGTGCGCCAAGGTTGACTTCAGCAGCTCTACCACGGCGGCGGGAATATCCGGGTTCAGGGTCCGGGGATCAGGTAAAGAGGCGCTGGCCTGGCTTTCCTGGATTTGCTGTGAGTTCAGCCCGCTGAAAGGAGCGGTTCCCGTGAGCATCGTATACATGGTGGCGCCCAGGGTATAGATGTCACTCCGGCAGTCCAACGAATTCGTCCGGGTCAGCATCTCCGGGCTCATGAATCCAGGCATGCCCAGGGTGTCCAACGGAAAGGTCGGGGGTTCGTTCCGCACCAGAGGGGTCAGGATTGTATTGAATAAACGGACACTGTTATTGGGTGCGATCCGGATGCGGCGGGGGGACAGGATGCCATAGATGAGCCCATGTTCAGTCCAGAGCCATTCCTGGACCTTGCCGATAAGGGTGGCCAGGTGAAGGGCGGGTTTCAATTCGATGGCGCCGCCATTCCACAGCCGGTGTTCCAGCGACATGCTCACATCGCTTTGCCAGGCGGCAAAGAAGGTGCCCTCGCTGAATTGCCCCGCATCCATGATGCTGACCAGATGGGGATGCTTGATCTGCATGTAGTGGCGCATGGCATTCAGGAAAAGCCGGGCGGGTTCCCCGCTTTTGAGCTCGGGGGAGTGAAAGACCTGAACGGACACCTTTTGACGTTTCTGGATGTGTTCCGCCTCGTAGATTTCACGGGCCCCATCAACTTCAATGCGCGGCCCGATCCGATAGCCGGATATGACAGACTGGTTCGCCAGGTGGGCGTCGGGAATGGCGATGAAGGCGCTGCAGACGGCACATTGGAGACGCTTTTGGAACAGGCCGGTCGTCTGCTCGAGATTGAAAATATCGCTGTCAGAGAGGTTCATCTCTGCGCCACAATTGCTGCAAATGTATTGTAAGGTCATGAATGCTTGTTTTTAAGGGACTCGGATCAGATAAATGATTTAAGTGAGGGAAAATGCCAGAAAAAAGCCATATTCGCAAGCACGATATCGGGCGCTCTATGTATCAGGGAATCCCTGATCGCGCTGGATTTAAAAATGAGGTAAGGTAAGGCATTCAATTATTCATGAACGAAAGAGGTCATCATATGCTTAAGTTTACAGTCGATCCCGTGCTTTGTACGCGATGTGGAATGTGTGTGCGGGATTGCCCGGCCCAGATCATCAAACAGGATGGCGCCGCCCTGCCTGATATTGCAGAGGATCAGGAGCTGCAGTGCTACCAGTGTCAGCACTGCCTCGCGATCTGCCCCACGGCGGCATTGTCCATCCTGGGGCGGAACCCGGCGGACAGTCTGCCCCTGGTGGCAGGGAGTCTCCCCTCGCTGGACCAGGTGAGTCGGTTCGTCCGGGCACGCCGCACGGTCCGCCAGTACCGGGACAAGAATGTGGATCCCGTCCTGATCCAGAAGCTGCTGACCACGTTGTCGAATGTGCCGACCGGTGTGAACCGCCGGGAGCTGACCTTCACCGTGATTGACGAAAAGACGGTCATGCAGGGACTTCGGACAAAAGTCTATAAAGCCCTGGCGGACGCCGGCGGGACGGGCCGTATCCATGAATATCTCTCGGCCGCGGCCACGGCGTATTACGCAGAGGGTACTGACCGGGTATTCCGCGGGGCACCCCATGCCCTCATTATTTCTGCCCCGCCTGATGCGCCCTGTTTCCGCGAGGATGTGGTCCTGGCGATGGCCTATTTTGAGTTCCTGGCCCAGAGCGCGGGGCTGGGAACGGTCTGGTGGGGGATGTTCAAATCCATATTTGAAACGCTGCCCGAGCTGAAACCGCTGGTCAACCTCCCTGCGGATCACGCCTATTACGCCATGCTCTTCGGGACACCGGCCATCCATTTCGCCCGTACCGTTCAACGCGATGATGCCGCCGTGATCAGGAGACTCGCGATTCAGTAGGCGTTCTTGTCCTCCAGCACCTGTTTGTTGGTGACCGGGGCTCTGAAGACACGGTAGGCCCATATTTTATAGGCGATGACGATGGGGATAAAGATGAACGCCACCCAGGTCATGATCATGAGGGTATAGGGACTTGAGGAGGAGTTGGTGATGGTCAGGCTGTAGTGCGGGTCCAGCGTGGAGGGGATCAGGTTCGGGAAGAGTCCGACCAGTCCGGTGGCCACGACCAGCAGCACCAGCAGGGAGGACGAGGCAAAGGCGCTCAATAACTGATCCCTGCCCAGGAAGATCCGGACCGCCAGGAGTGCGGCTACTGCGGCACCCGGCACCAGGAACAGGGCAGGGATATTCAGGTAGTTGTCAAAAAGCCGGGTCGCCGGATAGGTCGCCGCCAGGAAAGTCACCGCCACCAGCAGGAGAGGGATCCAGAGGGCCCGGGCGGCCGCCACGGCCCGCTTCTGAAGTTGTCCGGTTGTTTTCACCGCCTGATAAAGTGCCCCGTGTGTCAGGAACAGGACCACAAACAGCACGCCGGTCAGGAGACCGTAGGGATTCAGCAGGGAGAGCAACGAGCCATGATAGCCGGCGGCATCCATGGGCAAGCCCTTGAAGATATTCCCGAAAGCCACGCCGAACAACAGGGCCGGGAGGAAACTGCTGACCAGAATGGCTTTATCCCAGACGGCCTTCCAGAGAGTGCCTTCCATTTTCCCGCGGAACTCAAACGCCACCCCGCGTACGATCAATGAAAAGAGGAGTAGCAACAGTGCGGTGTAAAGGTAGCTGAACATGAGTGCGTAGGTGGTGGGGAAGGCGGCAAAGGTCGCCCCGCCTGCCGTAATCAGCCAGACCTCGTTGCCGTCCCAGACCGGGCCTACGGTATTGATGACGACCCGTCGTTCGGTGTCATTTTTGGCCAGGAAATTCTGCAGCATCCCGCTGCCGAGGACGAATCCATCCAGCATGAAATAGACCGCCCAGAGCACACCCCACAGCACGAACCAGATGATTTGAAGTTCCATGTCAGACTCCCTTCCCGACCGGTTTGTTCAGGCCGGATCCATCGCGATCCGGGCCTTTCCGGGCGAACTTGACGAGCAAAAAGATGTCCACAAAACCCAGCAGACTGTAGAGCAGGACAAAGCCGATCAGGGAGGCGACCACCTGGGAGACAGAAATGGAGGTTGAGACTGCCGCGGACGTTTTCAGCACTCCATAGACGATCCAGGGCTGCCTGCCCATTTCCGCGACAATCCACCCCAGTTGATTGGCCAGATAGGGCAGGGGGATGAGGAGGACTAGAAGCTTGAGGAAAAGGGGATACTGCTCCAGCTGATTACGCTTGGAGAGGAAAACGGCCAGCAGGGAGATCAGGAGGAAGAGGCCCCCGAGCGCCACCATCACCCTGAAACTGAGGTAGACCGGGAGAACGGGCGGTCGCTCATCCTCCGGGAAATCCTTCAACCCCTTGACGACCCCATTGGGATTGTGGGTGGCCATGAGACTCAGCATTTTCGGGACCGAGAGCATCTCAATTAAGTTACACTCGTTCTGCGCATCTGGAAAGAGCAGCAGATGCATATCAGCACCCGGCTTGGTGTCCCACACGCACTCCATGGCCGCGAACTTGGCCGGCTGAGACTTGGCGACATCCACGCCATGCATATCGCCCAGGAGGGCGACCAGAAGGGAGGCGCTTAACCCGAAAATGGCCGCCATGCTGAAGGAGGTTTTGAAAAACGCGGTTTCATTTTTCCGCAACAGATGCCAGGCGGAGATCCCCATCACGAAGAAAGCGGCCACCGTGTAGCCGGAAAAAATCTGATGTCCGAATTTAATGAGCCCGTTGGGGTTGGTGATCAGGGCCAGGAAATCGACCATCTCGGCACGGCTGTTGCGCAGCACGAAGCCAACGGGGTGTTGCATCCAGCCATTGGCCAGGAGAATCCACAGGCCGGAAAGATTGGTGGCAATGGCCACTAGCCAGATGGCCAGCGCATGGGTCCGTTTAGAGACTTTGTCCCACCCGAAAATCCAGACGCCGATGAACACGGACTCCATGAAGAAAGCGACGGAGGCTTCAATGGCCAGCGGCGCGCCGAAGATATCGCCAACATACCGGGAATATTCGGCCCAGTTCATGCCGAACTGGAACTCCAGCGTGATCCCCGTCACCACCCCCAGGGCAAAGTTGATCAGGAACAGCTTTCCCCAGAATTTGGTCATGCGAAGAAACTTGATGTCTCCCGTGCGCACATACCGTGTTTCCATGGCTGCCACCAGGACGGATAGCCCCAAGGTGAGGGGCACGAACAGGAAATGAAACATACTGGTCAGGGCAAATTGAAGGCGACTCAAGGTTACAACATCCATCTTTTCCTCCTTTGAATTCAGCAACTATTACACTACTGGATTTATTTTGTCCAGTATAGGGAGTGGAAATTATGATTGGGCTATAGCATCCGAAAATACCGGGAAGAAGACGCGGAAGGTGCTTCCCGATCCCGGTTTGCTTTCCACTGTGATGGTGCCAGAGCATGCTTTCGCGATGCCTTGAACAACGGATAACCCCAAGCCCCTTCCGGCAAACTTGGTGCTGAAAAACGGATCAAAAAGGGATTCGATATCCTTCTCTGTGATCCCGCATCCTGAATCGGACACTTCCAGGCAGGCATAGGTCTTCTCTTGCAGGATGCAATCCAAGGGGAAACGATGTGTTGTGGAAATGGTTTCCACCGGGACTGTTTTCACGGACAGACGGATGGTGCTTCCGTCGAAACGGCGGGCCTCCCAGGCATTGGTGATCAGGTTGGCCAGAACCACTTCGATCTCGCTGGCGTTTGCGTTGATCGTTGGGCCGGGAACGGGGAGGTCAGTTTTCAAAACGGTATTCCAAGGCAAGACGCAGATCAGATGAGGCAGGTAACGCCTGCAGCATTCTGAAAGATCCAGTGGTTCCTTTGTGCAACAATTTAATCCGAGATAGGAGAGCATCATGACGCTCATTTTTGATGCTTCGTGGACGCCCTGCAATGCCTCGGTGACGCATTTGGCGAACTCTGACTCCGTTGATCCTCCAGGAAGAAGGCCTGTGGCCAGTTCGAGATTGCCCATGACTCCATGGAGTTTGTTGTTAAAGTGATGGGCGATGGCACCAGCCATACGCCCGAGACTTTCAGTCTTCTGGAGCTGCCGGTTCTTTTCTTCAAGTTTCGATTTTTCCTCTTCGACCCGCTTTCGTTCGGTGATGTCGTTCACTTGCGCAATGGTAGCCAGTGGGGTGCCCCCATCGGGAGCGTTCAACGTCGCGGAGTTCCACAGGACGGTGCGGACGGAACCGTCGAGATGCTGGATGGTGAGTTCAGCGGTCTCGCCCAGTGCGCCGGTTTGCGTTTTGCTGAGAAATGACATGGCCCCCGCGACCAGGGAAGGGGGGAAGAGAATGGCCGGTGATTTACCAAGGACTTCATTCGCGCGCCTGCCAGTCAATTCCTCGAAGGCATGGTTGAAACGGGTGATGCGGAATTGAGGATCCCATACGATGATAGGGGCATAGGCATGGTTGAACAGGTTGTTAAGGTAGTCGTGGGCCTCTTTCAAGGCCATTTCAGCAGCGAGCCGTCTGGTAGAAAGTTGTTGTGCTAACCGGATCACCCAAGCCCATAGCAGTAGAAGTGACGGGAGAAGTATTCCCGTTAATGTCAGATTGAACGTCAGGCGATTCTTGGCCACGTGCAGAAGAGAGGCGGACCGCTCGGCCAGGCCATCGCGAATCTGTTGGAAGCCTCTTGCGTAAGTGCGTTTGGCGTCCTCGTATTCCGGAGAGGCGAGAAGCGCCTTGGCCGCCTCCTGCTGTCCCTGCTCGATTAACTTAAATGACCGGTGTTCCATTTCAACCAGAATTTGGTTGGCTTCGTCGGTTTTTTGGGCGCTTTTAGTGGCGACAAGGTCCGGTGCCAGCTTCTTAACGGTTTGGATGGCTTCATCGAGCTGGGGTTCCAGCAAAAGGTAACGCGCCTCCCATTGCCGGTTCCCGGTGGCGGCCGCCATGCGTGCCGACATGGTCAGCGCCTCGTCAAACTGCCCGATCAAGGCGTTGGATTCATTGAGGCTCGATCCAGTTGTCACCAGCGTTTGAATGTCCTGATACGAACGCCAGCTTTGCCAGCCCAAAAGGATAAAGAAGGCAATGGTGAGTCCCTCGGCCACACTGATCAACCACTTGTAAAACCGTTCATCAGTTTTCATAGACGGAGAAAGGTTACCGGTTGTCGTTTACCTCAAAAACTTGATTTTATAGATGGGGAAGCCGTTATTCAATTATTTTATCTGTCGTATTTTCCGCTTGAAGCATCGTGGTGTCAGGGGATCTCATGGGCTAGCAAGTTCCACGCAGGCGGCTTCTGTCGCGCTTCTCAAATAGAGGCGCTGGCCTACCCTTACAGGGGGAGACCACATCTCGGGGAGGAACTCACCAAGAGGCGAAAACACCGGGGTGTGTTGAATCGCCCTCCCCGGGGGGAGTCCGAACTCATGGAGTGTGCCTGAGAGCGCGGCGGCCAGAATTCCTGACGGGCCGGCGAGTAGGCGCATGTATTTGGTGTACTGGGGGTCGGCCGACTCCCAGACAGGAGTGAGTTGAGACGCCACTCGCAACACGTGTACTCCCGTTTGATCTGCACCCCAGATCAATCCATCCATTACGACGGGAGAACTGACATCCGGCTTCAGGTGTTGTGTGGTGGCCCAGGGCTCAGGCCGGATGATGCCTTCGTCGTTGAAGGTATAGAGGCGGGTCCCATTATTTTCCGTGCTGACCAGCAGCATGTCGCCGACTTGTAAGGGGGTGGGTACATTGAAATCATTTGGGAGAGCTGGCTTCAGCTGCCAGAGACGCCGTCCGGTTTCAGGGTCCCAGCCGCCCAGCGAATCGCTGTCATGCCCCACGATCTGTGGCCGGCCACCGAGGCGGGCGAGAATCAGGCTGCCATAAGCGGGCAGGGATCCCGGGCTGTGCCAGACCTCCCGTCCATTCCGCCGGTTCAGGGCAACCAGGCCTGAATGGGCGTTTCCCGTCTGAACCATTATCCGGTCATCCATAACCAGAGGAGTGCCGCAAAAGCCCCAGGTGGGGACGGTGCCGCCATAGCGCTTGATCAGGTTGATGTGCCATTGCACCGCACCGGTTTCGAGGTTTACGCACAGGAGATCCCCGAGAGCGCCGAGCAGGTAGACCTGGTCGCCGACGATGACCGGCGTGGCGCGGGGCGCGCTGGTGTAGTCCATTTCCGCAGCGGCGGGATAAGAAACAGTCCAGATAGGTTTCCCCGTGTCGGCCCGCACGCCATGCCACACATCTTCATTACCGGCTTCAGACTTATCCGGGATGATGACCCAGTCCCCCGTTGCCGCCAGGCCACCCAGGCTCTGGCTCCGCATCGGGCAACGCCAGAGTACCCGGGGTGAACCGGAACGGATGGCGTGCGAAACGGGGTTATCAGGATCATAGGGCCAGGTCGGCGGGGGCATGATAAATCCATCACGGGTTTCCAACCTCCCCCGGAGCCGGCGGCTCCCGGAGAGGTTGCTGAGGGCGCGTTTAATCCCCGCCTCATCGGATGGAGTCAGTTTGGACGCTGCGAAGACCCCGATGAAGGGGACGGGGGCGGTGCGGCCCACGACCCGCAGGGAGCCGCTTTCTGCTGCCCCACAGGCTGACAGCAGCGGCCAGGCATAGTCGGAGATCACCGCGGCATCAGCCTCCCGTTTAAGGACAGCCTGGGCAGCGGCAGTGCAGGGCTCCGCCTCCGGCGGGGTGGCAGGGACCGAAAGACCGAAGTCACGGAGCAGCGCGAAGGCCGCGGAGTGCTTTTCTGCCGCGTCAGAAGGACCAAACAGAATGGTGCGACCGGCTAGATCCGGCACCCCGTGAGCGGGATCATCCTGCCTGACGACAAACAGTCCCTGCAGGGTCGTTTTTCCTGTATGGTCGGTCAGCATGGCCAGGCATTTCAGGGGCCGGCCTGTTTTTCGGGCGTTGAGTTCAGCTACCGAGGTTTTGCCGATGAAAACATCGGGCTGTCGTCCGGCGCGCTGGCTGGCCCCCTCCGGGGTCTGGCTAAAAACCAGTTCTACCGGCCGTTTGAGCTCGTGGGTGATGAGGTCGGCCACGACATGGTAGTCCCGCTGCGCATAGCCCTTGATGCAGGGACAGGCGTTTTCAAAGGCCAACGGATCGCCCACGGCGAGCAGGAAGGCGGTTTTCGCCGGTTCAGGGTTCTGGTTGCGGGAATACCAACCAGCCCATGAGGCGAACGGAACGCCTTGGATGAGCAGCAAAGAGAGCCCTGCAATGAGAGGCCAATTCCGGCGTGGCATCGGGGAATGCATGCGGTGGCCCCTCCTTACGGCTTGGTGTTGCGGGCCAGCACGCGGATCATGTGCTTGTCGGTATCGAGCATATACACGAGGCTGGCGTCGCGGTTTACGGCCACGGTGACCCGGACGCAGCCCGTGATCCCCTTGACGATCCCGACCCGGTCCAGCAGTTTGCCATCGGCGGAAAACCGGTTGATACAACATTGGGCGGATTCAGATACATAGAGTGAACCGTCAGGCCCGACACAGACATTCTTTGGCTCGCAGCACCCATTGAAATAACTGTCCTTGTTGTCCTTATCCTTCCCGAACGACCCGGTCTTTTTGCCGTCGCGGTCATACATCACGATCTTGGATTCGCAATTGGCGGCCAGATACACTTTGCCGTCCTTTGCCGTGATATCCATCTGTCCGCAACAGCCGTTAAGGCCCGTGATAACAGGAATAGTGCGCTCAAGCTTGCTGGTGATCCGGTAGACTGTAAACCCGGTGTTGGCCCGGGTGCAGACAAAGATATCGTCACCCATGGCGCCGATCGAGGTGGCCTCCGTCATGCGCCGGATGCGTTGGGTGATCTCGGCCTTGGACTGGCTTTTGCCCTTGATGACCGGCATGGGTGGGACGGGTAGGTTATTGGCAAACACCGTTTTGCCGTTCGAATCCAGAATAGCGACCCGGCCGGAGCCGGCGACAACCAGAGTCCCATCCGTGCGGCAGACCGCCACCTGCGGTGAAAAATCGAGGTCCCACCTGGAGATGAGTTTGTCATCAGGCGAGATCACGCGCAGGCAGTTTTCATCCCGGTCGCAGGCGATGAGGTTGTCGTTGAGGTCCAGGCAGAAGGAGCTCAGGGCTTTTGAACGGGTCTCCCGGGTGTTGCCGATCAGGCCTTTGTCGGTATGGGTCATCTCGGCCGCGGACACGATGAAGGCCATCAGGCTGATGCCGAGCACTGAAACAAGCGGGCGTTTATTCATGGGTTATCTCCTGGTCTTTCTGCCTCCGGCACTCTCGGCGGGGATTGGTCGAGTGCAGAGTGTTTAAGTGCGTCATAGCCTTCATAACCGATCCGGATATCCCGGATGATGCCTGAGGCATTGATGAAAAAGGTGGTTGGGATCGTGTCGACCTCGCCAAAGGGAGCAGGGAGATTCGTGACGGCAACCAGAGGATAGCTCAAGGCCCCGTTGGTGGTGAATTCACCGAGGTCGGCCACCTCCTCAAACGTCACCGCCAGGACCTGTAATTCCTGTGTCGAGACTTCCGAGACCAGTCGGTTAAAGTCCGGTACTGCCGAGGTGCAGGCCGGATGCCAGGAGCCCCACATGTCAAGCACGACGGGGCGGCCTTTCCAGTCGGAGGTGCGGAGCGTGCGGCCGTCCAGTGATGTCAGGGTCATTTCCGGGATGGGTTTACCGATCCACTGGGAAGGTTCAAAGGATTTTTCCATCAGTCCTGAGTTCAGGAAGAGGGGTCTGATGAACACCCAGGCCACCGTCAGGATGGTGGCGGAAAACACTATGCCGGCCGCTGAAAGGCCGATCCCCCAGCCAGCCAGGGCGCGATCACGTGTGCGGCCTGTCTTAAGGTGGATGATGCCCGGAATCAACCCGATCAACCCCACTACGCCCCCGACCACAAACAGGCCGGTAATGAACGCAATGAGCCCGAGCACAAAACTGGCAACGGCCAGGGTACCGGAGGCGGAGCGGCTGGAGGGTAGGGGTGGTGGGAGAGTGGGTTCGGTCATAGGTACCTCATAATGGATTGGATGTTATGGCCTGTGTGGTGTGAAGTCAAGGAGAGGCCGGGATGAGCGCAAGGGTCCGGGCTGCCCTTCAACTGAGCGAAAGGGATTAAGATTAGGATTACGATTACGATCTGAAAACGGGCTTAAAGCGCCTTGGAGTAGATGACGCGGGCATCGCCCTGATCGTAGAAATCGGGGATGCGGGCGGTTTCGGTATAGCCGGTTTTGAGATAGAAACCCCGGGTGGAATCATAGAGAGGACGGCCGGAGGTTTCGATAATGATGACGCGTCCCTTGGCCCGGCGGATGAGTTTTTCCACATGTTCCAGCAGCGCCCGGCCGAAACCGCGCCCCTGGGCGTTGGCACTGACCCCGATCCAATAGATGTCGAACGTTCCCTTGGTGCAGGGCGTGGGGCCGTAGCAGATCCACCCGGCCGGCTGGCCATCCGCAAGGAGTGTGGAGGATTGATAGTGGCCTGAAGGGCCCTTGGCAATCGCCTCTTCCAGAACCTCGCGGGCCACGTCGATTTCGCCCTCATGGAAGAACCCGGTCCCTTTCATGAAGTCCAGAATGCCCTCCCGGTCAGACGCCTCGCTGAAGCGGATGAGGGGCTTGGGTCCGGCTGGGGGCTTTTTCGCTGCCCGCTTTATTCCGGCCTTGCGCTTGGCCGGTCGGTCGGCAACTTGCCTCAGGGCCAGGCGGGCGCGTGTGTTGTCACAAACTTTTCTGACGAAGTGATGATAGGGGATGCGGGCGCAGGTGAGCGCGGCGGCAAAGCCACTGTCGGGAGAGATGTCCGGATTCGGATTGATCTCCAGAATCACGAAATGGCCCGCCTCATCGACCCGGAAATCCACGCGGGCGTAGTCCCGGCAGCCCATGGTATGCCATGCGGCCAGCGTCGCGGTCCGGAGCCGCTGGGCAATGGCCTTATCGATGACGGCGGGAATCACCCGGACGGTGTTCTTGTATTCAAAGGAATCGGTATGCCATTTGGCGGCATAATCCACAATGCGGGGGCGGTCTTTGCCGAAGTCCCGGAATTCAATTTCCGCCACGGGCAGGGCCTTGACCGAACTCCCATCCTGAAATACGGAAATGTTGATTTCGCGGGTTCCGAAAAATTGTTCAACCAGGGCGGGGTGGTTAAAATCGCGGTGAACCCGGGCCACCGCTTTCATGAGATTGGTAATGCCTCCGGCGATGACCGAGCTGGCGTGAATGCCCTCGCTCGCATCGGCAAAGAGGGGTTTGACGATCCAGGGGGGTGGGGGCAGGGCGGTGTCCATGGCGGACCCGTGGCCGGGCGCGATAATGATGCCGGCGGGGACAGGCAGGCCTGCGGCTTTCAGCACCGCCTTGGTGCGCCACTTGTCCAGGGCCAGCACCTGGCTCGTGCTGTCATTCCCGCTGCATTCCTTGCCGAACGCTTCGCAGAGGATGGGCACCTGCATCGCATCAGCGGGCCGGCCGGGGAAATTCTCAACCAGATTGAATATCAGCCGCTCCGCTGACGCTTGCAGAATGCCGGGAAGGGCGGCCAGTGATTCCACGGCCACGATGCGGAAAGGGAGGCCGAGCGTGGTCAAGGCGGCGACGACGGCCTGGACTTCCTCCATGACGCCTGCATCGCTCTCGACGCTCTGGCAGGTGCCTGCAGCGGGGAGCGCGTGGTGGAGAATGAGGACGGGTTCGAGGCGGGTATTCATGCGGGTTTGGCGATCCGGGTCCGGGCGCTCTCGATGATGGAACGGATAATGTCCCGGTAGCTCATGCCAATCAGTTTGCCGATGATGGGGAGATCCGAGTGGAGCGGATTCAGGCCAGGGAGCGGATTAACCTCCATAAACGAGGGCCGGTTGTCACGATCCAAGCGGATATCCACGCGGCCGGCGTCGCGCAGTTCCAGCGCACGATAGGAGTCCAGGGCCAGCCTTTCAACGGCTTCGGTCTCCGGGGTCCGGGGCGGGCAGTGATAATCCACATGACTGGTGTAGTTTTCCTTCACCTCGTAGGTGTAGATGGTGGGCGTGGAGGTGTCGCGGAAACAGACTTCCATCGTACCCATGACCCGCGCCTGGGGGCCCGTGCCCAGGATGGCCACGGTAAATTCGCGGCCGGGCAGATATTCCTCAATCAGGACGGGCTGATTGAACTTCAGCAGCAAGGTCTGGCAGACGGCCCGTAACTCGGCGGCGTTCGTGATGCGCGAGGCGCGGTCAATGCCCTTGCCGGTACCCTCGGCAATCGGCTTGGCAAACAGAGGGAAGGGGAGGTTAACCTTCGCCACGTCGGATTCGGTGTGAACCACATGGAAGCCCGCCGTGTTGAGGCCTTCCGCCTTCAGAATCCGTTTGGCCACCGCCTTGTCGAGGGTGACGGCGCAGACCAGCGGATCCGACAGGGTATAGGGAATATCATAGGCCTCCAGCAGGCAGGGAATCTGTGCTTCCCGGCTCCGGCCGGACACGCCTTCTGCGATGTTGAAGACCAGATCCCAGCGGGCCCCGGCGGCGAGTCTGGTGCACAGGGCGCGGACATGGCCGATCCGGTCGGTCTTGAACCCGAGCTCTGCAATGGTGCGCTCAATGGTATCGATCGTGATATCCGCGTCAAACTCAGCGACTTCCTCCTCCTTGTAGCCAAGAGCGAGGTAGTCGCGTTTCAGGTCGTAGGTCAAACCGATGGTTAAGCTCACGCGGGGGTTACCCTCCGCCTTCCGCCATGAGCGATTCCAGCAGGATCCGGAACTCCGGATGTTCCTGTCCCGCATCCGGTTTCTGATACTTGCGGGCCGCCCGGCGTTTGTTTCGGTTGGAGCCGGCGGGGGTGATCACCGAGGTATGGCCTGCGGCCACTTCCCAGACGCCGTGGCTTCCGCTGCGCGCCCCGGCCGGAGACGGTGTACGGGCCATGGGTTCCATGGGCTCGGGATAATTCACGATCATCCCCTCGAAGTTGCGCAACACGGTGTGGGTCGGGCTGGACGAGATGATATAATTAGGCAATACGGGAATCTTGCCGCCGCCGTGCGGGGCATCCACCACATACGCCGGGATGGCCAGACCGCTCAAGCGGCCGCGGAGATATTCCATGATCTCAATCCCCTTGCTGATCGGCGTACGGAAATGTTCCACCCCCCGTACCAGATCGCACTGGAATAAGTAGTAGGGCCGTACGCGGATTTTGACGAGCCCGCGCAGGAGTTCTTCCATTACCTGCGGGGTGTCGTTGATGCCCCGCAACAGCACGGTTTGATTCCCGAGTGGAATCCCGGCATTGACCAGCTTCGCGCAGGCGGCCGTGGATTCCGGGGTGATCTCGTTCGGATGATTGAAATGGGTGTTCACCCATACCGGGTGGTATTTCGCCAGCATCTGGGTCAGTTCCGAATTGATCCGCTGGGGTAGCACCACCGGCACGCGGGTGCCGATGCGGATGATGTCCACACTGGGAACCGAACGCACCGCCGCCAGAATCCGTTCCAGCAGGGAGGTGGCCATGGTCAGCGGGTCCCCGCCGGAGATGACCACATCCTTGATTTCCGGATGGGCGCGGAGATAGCCGGTGATGGCGTTGAGCTGGGCGAGATCAATACAGGATTCCTGATAGCCGGCCACGCGCTTCCGGGTGCAGTGGCGGCAATACATCGAGCACATGGTCGTCGCCATGAGGAGCGCCCGGTCGCGATAGCGGTGAATCAGGCCCGGCACGGGCATATCTTCCTCTTCCTCCAGGGGATCGGCATGCAGGAAATCGGGGGCAAACAATTCCTGACCCTGCGGCACACTCATCTGGAAGACGGGATCAGACAGGTCCGTCGTTTTGATGAGGGAGGCATAATAAGGGGTGATGGCCATCGGATATTTTTCGCATACCCGGGCGATGCCCTTATTGGTCTTGAGCGACGGGAAAAATTCAGTCAAATCATTGAACGTCCGGATACGGTTCCGAACCTGCCAGCGCCAATCATTCCATTTCGGATGCTGTAGGGGGTTGAGAGTGGAGGCGGTCAGGGGCGCGGCAGAGCTTGTACTTGCAGGCTCGTCACTACTACTAAGCGGAGGCTCTTCTTTAACGGATACAGATTCTTGCGTCATATTATTGCTATTCATTTAAAAAAATCCTTCATTCAAAAAACAGTTTCAATTCCGGAAAAACTACACCTCGACGGCCGATCTACACGGCGCACCTCAGTCGTTGCGACGTGCCGACCAGCCACGACTGTCGTGCCAGTTCAAGGGTGTTGATCACGTCATGTTTGCTGCTTAAAATGGACATGCCTACGGTAATGTTGCCGCAAATCAGGGCGCTGATGGTCACGGCCATGCGCCGGGCTTCACCGGCGTCAGGAGGAACCGGAAGGACCGGCGTGACGCGCCGTTCCAATTCGGCAATGTAGCGGGCGAACGGGGGTTGAAGCCCCGGCAGGGCGGATGAGCGGGTGGCGACCATCGTTTGCCCTTGTAAAAAAACGAAAAACAGGTCTGAGCGCTCGGCCAGGAAGGTAACATGCGCATTGAAAAGCTGGGTAATCCGGTCTTCATAGGAGAGCGCAGGAGCATCCGCAGGCGGCAGTCGCCCGATCAGGTCATCGGCCGCCAGATCAAGAAGGGTCCGGAGAATATCCAGTTTGTCCATGAAATGGCGATAAAAGGTGCCTTTACCCACATCAGCACTTTCGGTGATATCTTCAATTGCGCAACCTTCAATCCCTTTGGTATTGAAGATATAGAGGGCAGCGTCCAGCAATCGGTTCCGGGTTTTGGTGGCCCTTCGCGATGCTCTGCCCTCAGTTCTAGGGTCTGGTTCGTCGTCCATTTTTAATCGCCAGTCGGTCAAGTATGACTGCCCAGTCGCTTTTATCGTTTCAGTTGCGTCAATTGTTGCTAATTTCAGAAAAGAGCCACAATAGCTTGTGGTTTCTTTTTTGCTCGTGTTGAGAGGCAACTTAGTCGCTACTGACCATACCGTCAACAAACTTTAATGTTTTTTTTGCCTTTTCAACGCTTTGGCGAGGATTTGCGTGACCAGAGGGGTTTTGGCCTGAGTATAGGCGTCACGGTTATGGCTGTATTTTTTTGCCAGAGCCTGTTTGAGGGCATTGTATTTTTCCGCTTCTTCAGGGTGGGTGCGCAGAAAATCCCTGAAAACAATCCAGTTCATCCAGTGTTCGCTGCCTTTGGCTACGAGATGCAGATGATGCGTCACGGGGGTCCCACGTGTGAAAAAATGTCGGCCGGGAAGTCCATATTCCCCTTTGTAGTTATAGCCGGCGTCTTCAAGTCTTTTGATCCAGCGCGAGAGGTGATGCAGGCTGGGAATCATCATCGCCAGATCAATGATCGGCTTGGCATCCAGTCCGTGAATGGCGGTGCTGCCGATATGCTCGAGTTGATAACCGGCTCCTGCGGTATAACGGATCAGGCGCCGGGCTTCAGCCCGATAGCGTTTTTGCCAGAGGGTGGTGTAATGGCTCAGTTTAACTGTGCCAGGTTTGAGGCCAATCATGTTCTTGCCTCAACTGCGACTCAGCAGATCTCTGAAATAGGTGATCGTCCGGGTCAGTCCCTCATCTAGTGCGATGGTGGGTTGCCAGTTGAGCACGTTCTTGGCCAAGGTGATATCCGGCTGCCGCTGCTTGGGATCATCGGCGGGCAGGGGCATGAAGTTGAGCTTGGATTTAGAACCTGAGAACGCGATGACCTTTTCAGCCAATTCCAGCATGGTGAATTCGCCGGGATTACCCAGGTTGATCGGACCGGTCACGTCATCCGACGAGTTCATGAGGCTCATCAGGCCGCTGACCAGATCATTCACAAAGCAGAACGAGCGGGTCTGTCGTCCATCCCCGTAAATGGTGATGGGATCATTGCGCAGGGCCTGTACGATAAAGTTGGAGACGACCCGTCCGTCATGGGGATGCATGCGGGGTCCGTAGGTGTTGAAAATTCGCGCCACTTTGATACGCACCTTGTTCTGGCGGTGATAGTCAAAGAACAGGGTTTCCGCGCAACGCTTACCTTCGTCATAACAGGAACGGATTCCAATGGGATTGACATGGCCCCAGTAGTCCTCTCGTTGCGGGTGGACATGGGGGTCGCCATAGACTTCGCTGGTGGAGGCCTGCAGGATTTTGGCCCGCACGCGCTTGGCGAGTCCGAGCATATTGATGGCCCCATGCACGCTGGTCTTGGTGGTTTGCACGGGATCATATTGATAATGAACGGGCGAGGCAGGGCAGGCCATGTTGTAAATTTCATCTACCTCAACATAGAGCGGAAAGGTGACGTCATGTCGCATCAATTCGAAATAAGGATTGGTCAGGAGATGCGCAATATTGGCCTTTGAGCCGGTGAAATAATTATCAACACAAATCACTTCGTGTCCCTGCGCCAGAAGCGTTTCGCACAGATGGGATCCTACAAACCCGGCGCCGCCGGTGACTAGAATGCGTTTGGATGTCAGTGTTTTCATGGCCGGCAATATACAGGCTTTACACGGAGAGAGCCAGAATTCTTTGAATTTCAAGTTCCAGCAGGCGGGGATCGGTGGGAGTACGCCCTTTTGCGTTTTTGGGGAGGGCCGGAATCAGGCGATGCAATTCCTCAAGCAGCGTGACCGGCTTGAAGGGGCGCGAGATGGCGCCCAGCAGGGGGCGGTCGGAAGCGGGGAGCGGGTCCGTTGGCACAGGAGTGGCCAGGATAATTTTGGTGTGTTTCAACCACTCCATGTAACCGACTTGTTTTAAGAACTCGGTCAGGCTGATGTGGGGCATCAGGGGGTTCAGGATCAGATATTCAGGATGTGAGGTTTTGAGCCGCTGCAGGGTGTCCGCCGCCCCCTTGGCCAGCAGAATCTGGCAGGTTCCCAATTGGTGGAGGGTGGTCCCTGCCAGCAATAACTGGGGGAATTCGTGATCGGCAATCATGATCGTGATCGCCGGACTGGAATTGACGGAACTGTTGTGGCTGATGACCCGCCTGATCTGGCTGAGAAATTCCGGCATGGTGGGCGGCTTGAGGAAATAATCATTCGCCCCCAGTTTCATGACGCGCTCAATGCTGCTCTGCCGGCTGATCATCATCATGGTACCCAGGTTACTGGTATTGGCCTGCGCGTTCAGCTGTTGCAGCAACTTGAAGCCGCTTTCCCCGGGAAGTTCGTCATCCAGAATGAGCAGGCTGAACGGGGTTTGCGTGGTGCGCTGAAAGACGCTTTCGGTGTCGGGGAAAATTTCCACACGAAACGTTTCCCGCTCGAGAATCTGCTTGATCACCTTGGCCATGCCTGGATTCGTCAGGCAGAGTGCCACGGGTTCTTCGCGGTGGGAGATAGGGGCGGCGTCCGACACAATCTGCTGACCGCCCGAAGGGGCGTCGCTATCACTGTAGGCCATGAACAGGTGGCTTTCGGCCCGGAGGGCGGCATCTTCAATCGAGGTGCGGGAGTCATTAATGGTAATGCCCGCGCAGGCGGTGATGGGGAGAATGCTCCCCGTTTCGGTGGTGAGGGTCAGGCCTGAAAGGTTCGGCAGTAATTTTTCAATGGCCTTCGTCGCCCCGAAATGATCCTCCCCGGTCAGGAGAATGGCGAATTCCGATGCCCCCCAGCGTGCGACGACATCGGTGGCCCGGAGCGCGGAAGACAGGATGGCTCCCATTTTCCTGATGAGTTCGTCGCAGGCAAAGGAGGAACAGTGGGTACTCTTGGCGGAAAACTGGTGGATCCCGACCAGGACAAAAGCGAGTGGGTCATTAACCTGAATTGACCGTTGAAGCTGACGGAAAATTTCATGACAGGCGGCGCGGTTGGGGAGGCCGGTGACCTGATCGCGCCGCGCCTGCAACCCTTTCATGTGGCTCCGTTTGAGTCGCAGTGTCAGGTAATTGGCGACATCCTCAAGGGCGGTGCTCTTTGAGAAGATACTGTCTGCACCCGTTACAGCAAACGGCGTATGGCCGTGGGCTTCGGAAGGGCTCGGCGTGATGGCGATTACCGGCAGGGCCGCAGTCGCCGGATGCGTGCGTAAGTCGGCGATGAACGACCGGCCGTCCAGATCGGCCAGAACGATGTCGACAATACAGAAGGCGACCGGGGAACCCGCGAGGAGTTCCCGCGCCACGCGCGGAGAGTCTGCCACGAGTGCCTCAAGGTTCTGGGCCTTCAAGGATTCCTGCAGACGGGCGGTATAATTTTTGTCGGATGACACAATCAGGATGATGCCGGGATGGCTGGGGGCGAGTTCAATGGCCCGTTGGAGTTCCGCAATCAGCTCCTGTAGTTTGGCGACAAAATCACGGGAGGAGGCTTGTTCCGTCGTCCGGGCGGCGGCAAGCAGGGAATCCATGCCGCGAAATTCGCTGGAGGCACGTAAGAGGGTCACCAACCGGCGCGCTTCATTTTCAGATTCAGCGGAAGGCTGGGCCTCCAGCTTAGCCAGTGACTGGGTCAGGCTTTCCAGTCGAAAGGCCAGATTGACAGGCGATTGAAAACCTTTGCTCATAGTGGATATACTTTATCTCTTTTAGGCTGGCGGCGTCAAGAGGGCTTCGCAGGGCATCTCTGGAGTGACCTCTGGAGTGGCTGGCTTGACAGAGAGAAGGGGTCGGGTATGATTATTTATTCTATGACTATTATAGTGAATGGACAAACGCATGAACATAAGGGGGGGGGCACGTTGGATTCCCTCCTGCAGGAGCTGGGAGCCAATCCAGCGGCGGTGGCGCTCATGCTGAACGAACAGATGATCCCTAGAGCTGAACGCGCCAGCATTGTAATCAACACCGGGGATCGTGTCGAAATACTCTCATTTATGGGCGGGGGCTGATGGCGTGATGAATAGCGACAAAACATTCAAGTTGGGTGGGCAGGCGTTTGAGTCCCGATTGCTGGTAGGCACGGGAAAATTCTCATCTGTTGAGGTGATGCTGGCCGCGATCAAGGCGTCGGGCGCGCAATTGGTGACGGTGGCGTTGCGCCGGTTTAACCGGGAACGTCCGTCGGATGACTTGTTGGGGCCCCTCATCAAACTGGGCGTGACGTTGGTTCCCAATACCTCCGGAGCCCGTAATGCCTCGGAAGCGGTGCGGGCGGCCATGCTGGGTCGTGAACTCTCCAGGAGCCGGTTTGTGAAAGTGGAAATTCATCCCAACCCGCATCATCTGATGCCGGATCCGATCGAGACCTATGAGGCCTGCCGACAACTGGCCAAAGAGGGATTTATCGTGTTGCCCTATATGCCGGCTGATCCCGTGCTGGCCAAGCGTCTGGAGGATGTGGGATGTGCGGCGGTGATGCCGCTGGGTTCGGCCATTGGGTCAGGCCATGGCTTATCCACTGCGGAAATGGTCAAGTTGATTATCGCGGATAGCGGGATCCCGGTCATTGTGGATGCCGGCATCCGGTCTCCTTCCGAAGCGGCGACGTCCATGGAGATGGGCTGCAGTGCGGTGCTCGTCAATAGCGCGATTGCCGCCGCGGGTGATCCTGTGGCCATGGCGTCCGCTTTTGCCATGGCGGTCAAGGCGGGTACGCTGGCCCGGCAGGCCGGCCTCATGGCTCAGAGCGGACAGGCCGTAGCCACCAGTCCCCTGACGTCGTTCCTGTCCGGGGATCAGGTGTGATGCAGGGGCTTCCGGCAGAGTTGGATCCGTCCGCCTGGTTGTCCCTTGCCCATGCGGCCTCCGAATTGGATGTGCGGCGGGCACTGGCCGCCTCGTCCCCGACGGAAGCGGATTTTGCCGCGCTGGTGTCTCCCGCCGCCGGGGGACTGTTGGAAGAGCTCGCGCAGCGGGCGAAGCGGTTGACGGAAAGTCATTTTGGACGGACCATCTCCCTCTATGCCCCCCTTTACCTCTCCGATTACTGCCCCGGTGGCTGTGCCTATTGCGGGTTTGCCGCCGACCGCACCCAGCCGCGGAGCCGGTTGACTCCCGCCCAGATGCTGAATGAATTCGCGGCACTTAAGGCGATGGGCTTTGAGGAGGTGCTGTTGCTCACCGGGGAGCGTTCCCCCAAGGCCGATTTCGCCTATCTGCGTGACGCCGTGGCGGCAGCGGCCAACCATTTTTCAGCCGTCACCGTTGAAGCGTTCCCCATGACCACTGCCGAGTATCGCGGCCTGGCCGAGGTCGGCTGTGTCGGCGTGACGCTGTATCAGGAAACCTATGAACCGGTTCAATATGAGGCCCTGCACCGCTGGGGCCCCAAGCGTGATTATCCCAACCGGCTGGACGCGCCCGCCCGGGTGTTGGCGGCGGGAATCCGTCAGGTTGGCCTGGGCGCGCTCCTGGGGATCAGCGACCCTATGTTTGATACACTGGCCCTGTTCCGCCATGCCCGCGCCTTGCGCCGGAAATACTGGCAATCCGGGGTGACGATTTCCTTTCCGCGGGTGTGTCCCCAGGAGGGGGGCTATCAGCCCCCATTCCCGGTGGATGAGCGGCTTCTGGCCCGGATCATTTTCGCTTTCAGAATTTGCATGCCGGATGTGCCCTTGAATATGTCCACCCGCGAAAGCGCCAGATTCCGAGACGGAATTGCCGGGGTCGGGGTTTCCAAAATGAGTATTGCCAGCCGGACCACCGTGGGCGGCTATGGGGATCCTGCCTCGTCGCCCGACGGTCAGTTTCAAGTGAATGACAACCGCGATGTAGAGACGTTCTTTACTGCGTTGCGGGCCAAAGGACTGGAACCGGTGTTCAAGAATTGGGACCGGATCTATTCCGGAATCGAAACACGGAAATTATGAGTGGATTGCATGCAGAGCGGATGGAACGGTTCCGGGCGGCGGGGCTTTACCTGGTTACCTCGCAGGCGTTGTCGGCGGGGCGGAGCACCGGCGAGATTGTGAGCGCGGCCCTGGCCGGCGGGGTGAAACTGATTCAACTCAGGGAAAAGGAGATGCCGTTGCGCGAGTATCTGAAGCTGGCGGAACAGGTCAGGGTCATGACGGCATCTGCCGGCTGCCTCCTGATGATCAATGACCGCGTGGATGTGGCGCTGGCCGTCGGAGCGGATGGCGTTCATCTGGGGCAGGATGATTTCCCCATTCCTGCGGCCCGGCGTCTGGCCCCTGAGTTGATCATCGGGGCTTCGACTCATACCGTCGAGGAGGCGCTGCTGGCCCAGAACGAAGGGGCGTCCTATATCAATATCGGGCCGATTTATCCCACGGGCACCAAGGTCTGGGAGGGCGAGTATCTTGGTCTGGAAGGGCTTCGCACTATTGCCGCCGTGGCGCGGGTGCCGTTTACGGTAATGGGGGGAATTAAGCAGAGTCATTTCCCCGGCCTCATCCAGGCGGGGGCCCGCATCATCGCTCTGGTTACTGCCGTGACCGCCGCCCCGGATCCGGAAGCCGCCACGCGGGCGTTGATGAGGGAAGTTGCGAGTTCAAAGTTGAAAGTTGAAAGTTAAGAGTTCTTCTCTGAACTTTCAACTTTCAACTATCTTTTCTCCCGCCCGCATTCCATCCAGGGCTGAGCTGACGATGCCGCCGGCATAGCCCGCCCCTTCGCCTGCGGGATACAAGCCCGGGGTATTGATGGATTCCCCCTCGGGATTCCGTGTGATCCAGAGCGGACTTGAACTGCGGGTCTCGGGGGCATACAGCAGCACTTCATCCAGTCTGCTCCCGTTCAGCTCCTTGAGCATGGGGGGAATGGCCGAGGTCAACGTGCGGGTGACAAAGTCGGGGAGGATTTTACGGAACTCAACTGGGACCGAGCGGGGACAGGATCGCTGATCGGGCAGTGTCTTCGGGGCTTTGCCAGCCAGAAAATCAACGAGCCGGGTGGCGGGGACGAGATACTGGCCGCCGGCGGCCGTAAAGGCCGCCTCTTCGAGTTTCTGTTGGAAGACCAGCCCCGCTAGCGCCGGGATTTCATGCGCGGCATAATCGGCCGGCCCGACGGGAACGAGAAAGGCGGCATTCCCCATGGCCAATGAGCGCTTGGAATAGCTCATGCCATTGGTGGTCAACCGGCCGGGTTCCGAAGCGCAACTGATCACCTTGCCGCCCGGACACATGCAAAAACTGTAACAGGCCCGGAGTCCGTGTTCCTCGCGCCGGGTCAGCCGGAAGCTGGCGGCACCGAGTAACGGGCTCCCCGCAAAACGTCCGTACTGGGCCTTGTCAATCGTGGCTTGTGGCAATTCCAACCGGATCCCGACGGCAAACGGCTTGGGTGAAAGCGCCACCCCCGCCCGGGCCAGCACGGCATACACATCCCGGGCACTATGACCGACCGCCAATACACAGACCTCACAAGGCGTGGCCTGCCCATTGATGATCACCCCGTGAAGGCGCCCATTCTCGAGAATCACGTTGTCCAACCGCGCCCCGAAGCGGACCTCGCCGCCTGCGTCAATAATGCGCTGGCGTATCCGGGGCACAATCTCCAGCAGGAGGTCGCTTCCCACATGGGGTTCAGCGTCAATCAGCACGGAGTCGCTGGCGCCGCAGGCGTGGAGCAGTTCCATGAACTCCCGGATCCGGCCCCGTTCCTTGCTGCGGGCGGTGAGTTTCCCGTCCGAAAACAGTCCGGCCCCGCCTTCGCCGTAGAGAGCATTACTTTCCGGGTCCAAGGTCCCGTCATTCCAGAAACGTGCCACCCTGGCGCCGCGGGCGGTGGCCTCCTCCCCGCGTTCAATCAAAAGCGGGCGGGCTCCGGCCATCGCCAGCGTGTACGCCGCCATCAGGCCGGCTGGGCCGGCCCCCACGACAATGGGGCGGGGGGTACCAGAGGGTCGGGGGTGCGGGGGAAGGCGGACGGGCGGGGTGAGAGGGGTGAGGATCTCAATGCTGGGAAGATGCGCCTCTTTGGGGAGCGCCGCCAGACTGAGGTCAACGGCTACCGAGAGGACGAACACCGGTTCCGGGTTGCGCGGCCGGGCATCCAGTGAGCGGCGGAGAATCTGGAGATGGGAGAGATCAGAGGGGGAGCACCCTATTTTCCGGCTGACACGTTGCAGGATGACGTCGTCCTCATAGATGAGGGGAACCGACACTTGTTGAATTTGAATTCTCATCAGAATCCGGAACTACCTAAAGACCCCAGCCTTACAGCCAGGGTCCGGCAGGCACCTTTAAGGAGAGGAGCACTCTCCGTCCCGCCAGGATCATATTACTGTTTTCCGCCTCAGCAGGCGAGCCAAATGACGCTTATTTATTGATCGCGATTTTGTAACGGGTGACGATCTTTTGAGCGTCCTTGTCCTGTTTGGAAAGATCAAGCAGGTCCGACATCATGGCTTTCAGTTTCACCTCGGTCTGCGTGGCTTGAGTCAGTTGGAGCTCCTGCTGGATGCTGATGCGCAGGCCGGAGGAGTGCTGTTTCAGGGCGATGATCAGGTTCCATGAAAACAGGGTGATGACCCCGAGGGCGATCAATACCACTGGAAGAAAGGCGCTATAGGATTTGACGGCAGGTTGAGTGGTCATGGATTATTTCTCCTCCTCTTTCGCAGGCGTTGGTTTCGGCGCGGAAACGGCCGGGATGTTGTAGCCGTATTTGGCAAGCAAGCTGCGCATTTTTTCATTGCCGGCCGCCGTGGCCGCCATGTCCTGCAGGATATTGTTGGCGACCTGCTGGGTCTGTTCGCCCAGCACGCTGTTGTTCAGTTGCTGCTGGCGGGCCTGAATGGTGTTCTGCAGGGTGATATTGCTCTGTGAGGTGAAAATAATCACCGCGCTTAGAGCGACGCAAGCCGCTCCCAGAATCACGCATGTCGTATACTGCCATTGTTTCATGATAATCCCCATAGGTTGGTTTGATTGACTGCTGAATTTGCACGAAACAGGCCCCTTATGCAATATCCATTAACAGGCGGATTATTTTGTAATGAACTCCTGATTTTGCGTAATAAGGGGAAAGAGATCCAATCATGGATAGAGGGAGGTTCTCATGGCCAGGCAACGCAGACTCAATGGGTTTCAGGCAGGCGAGCTTAATCTCACGGCGATGATTGACGTGGCGTTTCAATTATTGGCCTTTTTTATCCTCACCGCCCACCCCGTCGACGTAATGGCGAATCTGAATGTATACCGTCCCATGGCCGAGGAGGGGGGGCAAGGAATCTCAGCGATCCGGGTCACCGTGTTCCCTGGCGGGTATACGGTCAATGGGGCCGCCATGTCGCTGACGACCCTCTCCGAAAAACTGGGACGGCTGTCCCGCATCGATAAGTCGCAAACCATTCTCATCCAATGCACTAGCGAATCTCAGCATGGCCAACTGGTGGGCTTCCTGGATGTGTGCGCCCGACTCGGTTTGACGAATCTTTCAGTGGTCAGTTCCGGCGGGAGCTGAAACATACCGGTTCAGGATGGCGTTCGACGTCCCTCTTCTGTTTTATAACAGTTGACACCAGGGCTTTGATTTCTGTTATATAGACAGGTTGTTAATCAATTTTGGAAGAGGTAATACACTTGGATTTAGAAACTCTGCGCCATAGTACGGCGCATGTCATGGCCGCTGCCATTTGCCGGCTGTATGAGAACGTCCAGTTGGACATCGGACCAGCTATCGACAGCGGGTTCTATTACGATTTCGATCTCTCGAAACGTCTTACTCCTGAGGATTTTCCTGCCATCGAGGCCGAAATGGCCCGGATCGTGGCTGCCAATCTTCCGTTTGAACGGATGGAAATGGATCGCGCCCAGGCGGAGGCCGCGTTGAAGGCCAAGGGCCAGCGTTATAAGCTGGAGCGGCTGAATGACATTCCGGCAGGGGAGACCATCAGCTTCTACCGGTGTGGTGATTTCCTCGACTTGTGCCGCGGCCCTCATCTGGCCAGTACAGGCGAACTGAAGGCGTTCAAACTCCTGTCCGTGGCCGGATCCTATTTCCGCGGGATCGAGACCAATCCGATGCTCCAGCGCGTCTACGGGATGGTGGCCTTGTCCCAGGCGGATCTCGATGCGCAGATGCTTCAACAGGAAGAGGCGCTGAAGCGGGATCACCGGAAATTAGGTAAAGAGCTGGATCTCTTCAGTATCCAGGAGGATGTCGGACCGGGGTTGGTCCATTGGCATCCCAAAGGCGCCCGTGTCCGCTCGATCATTGAGGACTATTGGCGCCAGGAGCATTTCAAGGGCGGTTACGAGTTGCTCTATACCCCGCATATCGGGCGGGCCGGCCTGTGGGAGACCTCGGGCCATCTGGGCTTCTACGCGGAGAATATGTATGCGCCCATGAAGGTGGATGACGTGTCCTATTACGCCAAGCCCATGAATTGCCCGTTCCATATCCAGATCTACAAGAGTCATAAACGCTCCTATCGCGACCTGCCGTTGCGTTGGGCGGAGATGGGAACGGTCTACCGCTACGAGAAGACGGGCGTGTTGCACGGCCTGTTGCGGGTGCGGGGCTTTACCCAGGACGATGCCCATATTTTCTGCACCCCGGATCAGATCGTGGATGAAATCAAGCGGACGGTGGCTTTTGCCCTCCAGATCTGGCGTTCATTCGGGTTCACCGAAATCACCGCGTACCTGGCGACCAAGCCTGCCAAGGCCGTGGGCGAACCCGCCCGCTGGGAGCAGGCCACCGAATCCCTCAAACAGGCCCTCGAAGCGGAACACATTCCCTTCGTCCTCGATGAGGGGGGCGGCGCCTTTTACGGGCCCAAGATCGACTTGAAGGTCAAGGATGCCATCGGCCGGGAATGGCAGATGAGCACCATCCAGTTTGACTTTAATCTGCCGGAGCGCTTTGAACTGGCCTATCACGGCGATGACGGGAAAGAGCATCGCCCCTACATGGTGCACCGGGCACTCCTGGGTAGTCTGGAACGGTTCTTCGGGGTGTTGATTGAGCACTATGCCGGGGCGTTTCCGTTATGGCTGGCACCGGAACAGGTCCGGGTGCTGCCCATCAATGATAAGGTGCTTCCGGCGGCGGAGGCCTTGGCGGCGACCCTGAACCAGGAGTTATTCCGGGTGGCGGTCGACCGGAGCTCCGACAAACTGGGCGCGAAGATCCGTAACGCCCAGATGGATAAGATTCCCTATATGTTGATCTTGGGTGCCCGTGAGGCGGAGGCCGGCCTGGTCTCGGTCCGGAGCCGGACGGCCGGGGACCTGGGTACGATGAAAGTTGAAGAGTTGGTTGGCATGCTGCGCGAGGAAGTGGTGAGCAAAGCCGTTGGTTGTAAACGAGGGGCCCCAGAAAGCCCCGTAACAAGGAGGTAGGAAATTCGTCCACAAGCTATCAGAGTAAATCACCGGATTCGGTGTCCGCAGGTCAGGTTGCTTGACTCGCAGGGGAATATGCTCGGTGTGGTCACCGTCAGTGAGGCCATGTCCATGGCCGTTCGTGCCGGGCTTGACCTGGTTGAGGTGTCGCCCAATGCTGAGCCGCCCGTCTGTCGCATCATGGACTTCGGGAAGTTCAAGTATGAGCAGGCCCGCAAGGAGCGGGATGCCCGCAAGCATCAGCATGCCGCCGAAATGAAGGAAGTTAAATTCCATGCGAATGTGGCGGATCATGATTTTGAGACGAAGGTGAATCACATTCACGGATTCCTCGAAAAGGGGATGAAGGTGAAGTGTTCCCTGTACTTCCGTGGCCGTGAGAATGCGCACCGTGAACTCGGGTTCGAGGTGATCAACCGCGTGATGAAGAGCTGCGAAGAGGTGGCTCAGCCGGATATGCCTCCGAAATTGATCGGCAGCAGTATCGTGATGGTGCTGGGACCGCGGTCGGGAAAACCGGTTACGCCCGGGGCAGCACGCCCGGCGGGACTGGGAACGGGATTGCCTATTCCATCAGCGGTGTCCGGCGTTTCGACGCCCGTGTCACCCGTGATGGCGCCAAGGCCGATTCCTCCGCGTTAAGGTTATTTTTTGAAAAAGCTTTACGGGGCAAGGTCTCTCAGGTAGAGTCCCCCCCTTGTTTTTCCGGATGGCGGACCATTCGTGCCAATACGTGGCGTCGACCCCGGAATGAGGAGTATCATGGCTAAGAAAAAAGCGAAGAAGATTAAGAAAAAAACGAAGAAGATGGTGACGAAGCGAATCAAAGTGACGGCCACAGGGAAGTTGATTTATCAGCGTCCTGGCAGCGGTCATCTTCTGAGCAGCAAGTCGAGGAAACGTAAACGGAACATGCGCGGTGGTAAAGTCGTTCATGATACCGATCACAAGCGTATTGCGGAAATGATCTGAACGAATTGAAAGGACGAGACTATGCCAAGAGCAACCAATGCACCGGCGTCGCGTAAGCGCCGGAAAGTAAGATTAAAAGCCGCCAGCGGGTTCCGCGGGTCACGCAGCAAATTATTCCGTCAGGCCACCGAGGCCGTTGATCGCGCGATGCGGTTGGCCTATGTGCATCGCAAGAATGTCAAGAACGACTATCGTCGGCTCTGGACGTTGCGCGTGTCCGCCGCCTGCCGTGAGCAGGGGCTGGCCTACAGCCGATTGATCGAGGGCCTGAAAGCGGCCGGCATCGACTTGAATCGCAAGATGATGGCCGAGATTGCCTTCAACGATCCCGATGGGTTCATCCAGATCGTGCTGTTGGCGAAAAAGGGCCTGGCCAAGAAGGCGACGGCTTGATTCAGGTAAATACGTAGTATGGACCTGTTGTGGCCGCTCGAAAGGGCGGCCTTTTTTTTGGAATACTTGACCCCGGTTCCTTGTTGGGGCAGTATGCGGGGCAGTGGCGGCGGTGAAAGAGAACGCATGGTTTAAGGAGAAGCGTAGCATGAGAACAAAGACGTTGGCTTTGGGATGGGTTGTGGCGGGATTGTTCCTGGGATCAGTCGGACTTGCCTCGGCCCAGATGGTCGGGTTGCCGGTGATGGATACGGCGACACCGCGTGATCAGGGGAATCTGGAACTGTTGCCCGGCGTCGTGGTCGGTCAGGATATGAACTTTTACGGTGCCCGGACCACCCTGTCGGTGTTGGATGAATTCCGGATATTCGTGGATGTGGGACAGGTTGATATCCGGGAGGGGGATGCCAATTTCGCCGTTCAGGGCGGGATGCTCTACACCTTGATGTCGAACGATTTCATTGATCTCGGTGTCCGGGGTGCCGGCTATTCGGCAAATACCGATTTGTTGGGACTGACCGGTTGCAACGGGATGGTCGTGTTCAGTGATGAGACGGTCTTGACGCATCTTTTCTGCCATGGCGGAATCGGTTTGGATTATGTTCATAAATCCATTGAAACCCGATGGGGTGCCAGCTCGAAACAGAATGAGATCAATCCGGCCTTGTCGCTGGGCTTGTCTTACCAGTTCAATGAAAATTTCACCCTCTTCACGGAAGCCAACTATGTTGATGGCCTGTACGCGGGGATTGGCCTGAGTATCCGGTAAGGGGACGAAAAGGGATTCGGTCGAAGACCATCCGTAGTTCAAGCCGGAGGCGCGGAACGAAGGATGGTGGGCGTTACAGGACTTGAACCTGTGACCTCTTGCATGTGAGGCAAGCGCTCTAACCAACTGAGCTAAACACCCGAAATGAGATGCGGATAATGCCGTGCCCGGCATCTGGTGTCAAGCAGAGGTTCAAGATAATTTAAATTTAAAATTTAAGGAGAATAAATGAAAGCATTAGAAGAAGGTCTCGCGTTAACCTTGGACTTCAGCAAGATCGCCAAAGTCGCCAAAGTGTGCCCGGATGTGATTCCGGTTGCGCTCCAGAATGCGGATACCCGCGAGGTCATCCTGGTGGCCTATACCAACGAAATCGCGATGAAGCAGACGCTCGCTACCCGCACGGTGGTGCTGTGGAGTACATCGCGTAATGAATTGTGGGAAAAAGGCAAGACCTCCGGTGAAACCTTTGACCTCGTGGAGGCCTTTGTGAATTGCGAGCAGAACTCGCTGGTCTATACGGTTCGGCCGCGCCGGGGTGGCATCTGCCATACCAAAAATGCCAAGGCCCAGCCCCGGAATTGTTACTACCGCCGGATCAATCCAGAGACGTTGACGCTGGAAAATATCGATCAGTGATGGGGGTACCGGCGCCGACGGAGCGGCGCCCTCCATTTATTCCCTTAATGGAGGGTTTTGCTCTGTCAAAACCAACTACCCCAGCTCCCTGCGGTTGAACAGGGCAATGCCTATGAGGGCGGTGATGGCCGTGTAGAGGCCTGCCAGCCAGCCCAGGGCCAGAAGGGTCAGTTCCCCACTTACCACCCTGCCTGCCGCCAGCAGTGGCACCGGGTCGAGCCGGGTAACGGGATGGGTCACGGCATTGAACCCCCTGAATAGATGCAGGATCGCCTGGTCCAGCCAGGTGGGTGCCTCCGCAGGCCCCTCATGGGGCACATAGAAGACTCCCGAGGTGGCCACGGTATCAATATAGCCTGCTGAGGCCATCAGGATGATGACGAAAAAGGCCGCAAAGATGGCGACTGGCGTGGAGAGCAGGCACCCGGCGGCCAATCCTAATGCCGCCAGGAAGGCCAGTCGGCAGAGGATGACGAAAAGGCCACGCATCAGATTCATTTCAAAACTCCCGCAGGGGACCAGCAACTCCGGGTGCTGCGTTCGGTCGGCCAGAATAAGAGTCGCCTGACTGCCGGTGTCCAGCCGCTGGTAGGTAACGGATAAGTCATGGGTTCCCCAGGCCTCCTTGTTTTCCAGAACCAGCGTGGCGGGGAGACCGGGGTAATTGGTGACGGTAAAGGAACTCCGGTTTTCAGGGGCACTCCCCACTGTCCAGCGGGCGGCCACCGGCTTGCGCTCGGGCCGGGTGGAGTCAAAGCGATAGCTCAGAATCAGGTCCTGCGTCCGGTCCTGCAGGTCAGGTCGGGCAAACGCAAATTGGATGCTGCCGCCGGGCGGGACAATGAACCGCCGGATACCCATTTCTTCAATCAGTCTCTGCTCGAGCGCGCCACGGGGTATTCCCTCGGGGGCCTGCCCTGATTGAATCAGTTTCCGGGCAGCTTCTGCGGCCGCTGTCGACCAGTCAGGAGTGAGGGGCGTGAGGGCCTGGCGGGCCATGAGGAATTGCTGGGTGACCCCGCGTTTCACCTGGGGCGACTCCTGCGAGTGGGTGATCGTGTAGCGGATCATGGCGCTGATGATCAGTCCGGTGAGGAGGAGCAAGCCCGCATTCATGGCCATCATTCCCGCCCATTTCCCCAACCAGAGTTCATAGCGATGAAGCGGCTTGGTGATAACGAGGTAGAGGCGGCGATCCTGGATTTCCATGGAGAGGCCGCCACAGGCCGTCCAGAGCGTGGTGATGGAGAGCATGCCGGTGGTGAAGGCCAGCGTGTAGGTCAGGATGACTTGTATCTGGCCCGCCAGGGTATTGTCGCCGGCAATCAGGAGGGGAAGGCCCACCAGGCCGGCCACCAGCAGGGTGGCCAGTGAGAGCAGGAGTTTCGACCTGATGGCTTCCTGCAGGGTCAACCAGGCAATGGCTAGGGTCCGGGTGATCATCAGGCGGGGGGGCGGCGCGTAACGGTTTCTATAAACACGGATTCCAGTGTACGCCCCGTATGATCCACCAGCGGCCGCTGGCCGGTCTCCCGCTCAATGAAGTCTAGAATCGCCGACAGGGTTTCCCGGGACGGTGATTGCAACGAAAAGCGGAGGGTGTCAGGGGTGACCAACAGGTCTTTGACCGGGCCCTGGGTGCAGATCTCGCCATTCAGCAGGATGGCCACCCGGTCGCAGATATCCTGCATATCGGCCAGGTGATGGGAGCAGATCAGGATGCTTTTTCCCCTCCTGGCCAGACTTAGTAACAGATCCTTCACTTCGCGGCAGGCAATCGGATCCAACCCCGAAGTGGGTTCGTCCAGCAGGATCAGATCCGGATCATTCAGCAGGCATTGCGCCAGACCCACCCTGCGTGCCATCCCCTTGGAAAACTCGCCAATGGGCCGGTGTTGGGCGGCCGTGAGGCCCACCTGGGCGATCAACCCGGCTACACGGTCCTTTTGGATGCGACCAGAGAGCCCATAGAGGTTGGCGTAGAAGTTGAGGATTTCGACGGGGGTGAGGTATTTATACAGATAGGAGTCTTCGGGCATGAAGCCGATCCGGGCCTTCACGGCCACATCACGGGGGGATTTCCCCAGAACGGTGAGGTGACCCGCCGTGGGATGGAGCAACCCGAGAATCATCTTGATGGTGGTGCTTTTCCCGGATCCATTGGGCCCTAGAAGTCCGAAGATTTCGCCCTGCCTGATTTCAAGATCAATGCCCTTGACGGCCTGGACCTTGGGCCGATGCCAGAAGTCGCGGAAGACCTTGGTCAGGTTCCGTGCCTCAATCACCACTTCTTTCTTTTCGTCCATCATATTTCCTTCAAATCATTTTGTCGAAACACTCTCAAAACTGCCGGTCCCTGAATGCAGTATAGCCGAGGCAGAGCACGCCGCTTCCGTAAGCCGCGGTATAGACCGCCGCATGCCCGATCAGGGCCCCAGGAATGCGGCCGCCGTCGGCAAGTTGATCGGCCGGCCAGAAACTCTGAAGATCAGGCAGGATCATCTTAAGGAAAAAACCGGAAGGGGGGGCGGTGGCCAGCAGGCTGGCCAGATGGTCCGAAACCAGGCCCGTAAACAGCAGGAGGAGCAGGGTGGCGACGGTCGCGGGGGCGGCTAAACGGGTGGAAAGACTGATGGCGATGGCCGCCAGAAGCAGCAGGGCGAGTCCCTCCAGCAGGCAGGCGGGAATGATCCGCCACTCAATCATGCTGCCCAGGGCGACCCGGTGTCCCTCCCGGTCAATGGCCGACAGCACCAGCACCAGGGCGGTTAGCACCAGAGCGGAGAAGAATAGGGCGGTGGGCACAAAAGAACGCCGGGTCCGGAGGTTCAGCAGCGCGGCAGGAATGAAGGCGACAAACGGGGCCGCCAGCAGGAGCCTCAATCCGAGGCGGTCGAATTCAAAGTTTCTAGGAGTTAATCGCTCGGCCAGGACGGCGGCCGCACTTGAACAGAACACGAAAAAGGCCAGCAGCAGGGCAACTGCAGTGAATTTCGCCAGAAAGAACATCAGGCGGCCCACGGGTTTGCTGAAGACGATAAGGATGGTGCCGGACCGGCACTCGTTGTGCAGGGTAGACGAGGCGGCATAGCCGGCCAGAATCAGTCCAATGACGAATTCAAAGGCCAGCGCACTGTCCACCGCCAGATGTGTTTGCTGCCCAAGCTGGTGAGACACGCACAGGGGAACCAGCACCGTGAGCGCGATATGGGTCAGGATGAGAAGGAAGGTGGCCGGTTGCCGGAATAATTCCGTCAACGCCAGCCCTGCAAGCGCGGTGAATGGCTTGAGTCGTGAGATCATGGCAGGGCGTATCAAGAGCCCACTAAGCCGGCATGCAGGACACTGAGCCGGATAGTGGGCGATAGAAAAGCGGTTAGCGAACCTGCTCGACGACAATCTTTTCGTCGACCTTTTCGCGCAACGCGCGCTCAATTCCATGTTTAATGGTCATGGTCGCGTGCGGGCAACAGCCGCAGGCGCCCTGTAATTTCAGTTTCACATCGGTACCCACAATGCTGATGACTTCCATATCCCCGCCGTCAGCCTGCAGAAACCCTCTCAACTCTTCCAATGTCGCTCTAATTTTCGCTTCCACGGATGCTCCTTTTATTTTTGCTTCAAATTCAACATTTTCTGGTCGCGTATCAATTCCCCCAGCGTGAGCCGGGTCAGGTGCTGGTCCAGAATAACCTGGACTTTCTGAAGTGCCTGATGGGTGGCGCAGATACAGGCGCGTGTACATGAGGCCGGATCAATGAGGCATTCATTCAATGCCCTGGGGGTGTCTGTGGCATTAAATATGTCACGAAGGGTGATCGTCTCGGGATCCCGGGCCAGCTGAATGCCGCCACCCACACCCCGTTGGGCCTTGATGATGCCAGCCTTGGTCAGGCTTTGCGCGATTTTCAAGGTGAACTGACGCGGAACCTCGATGGTTTCCGCGAGTTCTTCACTCGTCAACCGGTCATTGGGCCGGCATCCCAGAGTGAGAAGAATTCTTAAACCGTAATCCATTTTGCGAGTTACAAACATAACACCTCTTTATTGTTCCGCATTTTGATCCACAATCAGGGGTTGTGTCAAGGATTCGTTGGATGTGCCGGCCGTGGCGGAACTCGTGTTAAGCCTTGTATTGGATTTTAAATATGATGTAATCGCGTTGAACTACAGAAAGGGGTTGAAGCACATGAAAAATCAGCGTCTGGTTCCATACCCTCGTTCCCTGGGGTTTACGCTTGTAGAGATCATGATCGTGGTGGCGATTATTGGCATGCTGGCCGCCCTTGCCATCCCCAGTTTTCAAAAAGCCCGGATCAATTCGCAGAACTCCGCGTTCATGAACGACCTGCGGATTATCGATGGGGCCATCAATCAATATATTGTCGAAAACAAGACTTATCCGGCGGATGTGAATGAGAAAATTATTCCACCGGAAATCGCCCCTTACCTCAAGCACATGGATTGGACCCAGCCGACGCCGATCGGAGGCTACTGGGACTACGATTACAATTGGGGTATGACTTGCGGGATCGGGGTATACGGGGCATCAAGAACGGATGAAGAGATGGCAAAACTCGGGAACTTCATTAAATACGGTGGCGAATACATTCAAGTCATTGTGCCGTAGAGCGTATTAGGCGTCCGATTCTCCCGTGATCGTTTCTAATGCCCGGGCCAGTTGATCGGCGCAGGATGTTCCGCGTTCATCGCAATCAATCCCCTTAAGTTTGGAGCGCACGTCTTCAATCCGCATGCCTTCAACGAGCTTGGCCAAGGCTTGAAGATTGCCTGAACAACCGCCTTCAAACTGGACGTGCTTCAAAATCCCATTTTCAATTTCGAAATGGATTTCTGTGGGGCAGACCCCTTCAGGGATATAGAGGTGTTTTTTCATGGAGTGAAGGATAAACTGAGAGTGTCATGGCGGTCAATGCGTAGGGTTAGTCAATGCGATGTTCGCTGCTCAAGCTTGTGAATAAGGCTTGAGCAATGTTTTTGATGATCCATTGGTGCCTTCCGGAACTCTATGGAGGGCGCTGCTCTGTCAGCGCCGGAATCGGTGTCAGGTCCATTTCAGGTGCAGGTGACCTATTGGCCCTTAGAGCTCTACTCCTCCTTGTGTTTCAGCGGCGGACTATCCATCCGCTGTCGTGCAAGAAGGATGTTACCGCTGTGTCAAGGTGAAGCAAAGTCAGGGCCACTAGCGTTGCTGCCTGCTCCTTTACCGGCCAATAAGGCAGGTCGCCTTATTGGCCGGTAAAGGAGCATGGACTCCTGTGGAGCCGCCCACGGGGCTGGATGCTCCAAGGAACCCGTGGGGATGGGGTGTCCCCAGGATTGACAAGGCATCGAGGAGGAGGAGAATCCCTTTAGAAAGTGAAATGGTGATAAGTGAGGACGCATGAGAATCAATCAGATGCAGATGTTGTGTTTAGCAATGGCCATCGGGCTGTCGTTGGAGTCACGTGGCCAGGAGCGTGCGTCGGGATGGATGCCTTCTCCTGAAATGCGTCTCCCCGTTTTTGTGGAGGTATTCGGTTCTGTGGTCAGGACGGTGGCGAAGTTCGACTTTACAGATGGTCCTCAAGGGTGGCTTCCCCGTCATCCGGATGTAAAAATCTCTTGTATCCACGGGGATGCGGGAGACGGCGGAATCCTCCGTCTCATGGGAAACGATCCCTCGCATTGGAATTTCGCTGTGTCCCCATCTATTGTGGTGGAACCTGGGCACAAGTACCGCGCTTCCATGAGGTTCCGGATTGAGTCGAGCCCGAAGGGAAGCCGTCCGATCTATTTCAAGGTTGAGCTGGTGAATGATGACAAATCCAGCATGCAGGTAAACAGTCCGCCTACATTGCCCGATAAGACCGGGCAGTGGCTTGGCACGAGCGTTGAATTCGTGGTGCCACCAAACTGCCATGGGGTCTGGGCCGCCATCGAGAAGGGATCGGAGTCACCGGCCTCGATAGACCTGTCCATTGCGGGGTTTACGGTCGAGGAGATCCGGGAGTTTACAGGCGAAGCCGCATTGACCGGTGGTCAACTCTGTGGTCCCATAACCGCATCCCTGGCGCATGTCCATCCCCGGCTCTACATGAATGCACAGTTTCTCCGTGAACGGGGACAACAGATTAATTCTGATCCCCGGTGGGCCTGGGCGCGGCGTACACTGTTTAGAATTGCCGATGCCGGCCTCAGGAAAGGGCCGCCGGATTATTCCCGGCAAGTGAAGGAGGATCTTGACTTATCCGGGGACGGCTCCGAGGAACAATTGTGGCAACGTAATGTCGGCAATATGATTCCTCACCTAGCGCTGGCCTATCTCCTGAGTCATGACCAACGATATCTGGATGCGGCCAATCAGTGGATTCTGGCGTCGCTGTCGTATAAGACGTGGGGGTTGGCTGGCTGTGATGGGCTGGACTTGGCCGCCGGCCACCAATTGGCTGGCATCGGACTGGCATATGACTGGCTCTACGCCGATTTGACGCCCGCGACCCGTGCCATCATTCGCCAGGGACTACAACAGCGTGCTGGCGTGATGGCTCGGGCTGTACTCGCCAGACAAACTCATTGGCAGGGAAGCTATATGCAGAATCATCTCTGGGTCAATTGTGCTGGTTTGGCGACAGCGGGCTTTGCCCTTTGCGATGAAGTTGACGAGGCTAGGGGTTGGATACGAATTGCTCACGAGAAGTTCCTGGAGTCGCTCACGCAGGTCGGCGTGGATGGAGCCAGCCAGGAAGGGTATGGGTACTGGGAGTATGGCACCGAGGCGATGATGCGATATATGGAACTGGCGCATGATCTTTTGGGCATAAACCTGTACGAGAGTCGGGGTGTTGCTCATCCCGGGTTGGAGTTAGCCCCCCTCTCTGCCCTGTATTTGGCCTTGCCCCGTGGGACTTGGACTGAGCGGCAGAGCCTCATCGATATCGGGGATTGCCCCCGAACTCACTGGTATGGGCCGAGTCATATCCTGCATAATCTTGCCCGGCGTTATCCCTTTTCTTCTCAGGCGGGTTTGGCCCAATGGCTTGCCCGTCAAACCGAGGAAGGAGATGTCGATGCGGTCTGGAGCAGTCACTACCTGAACCTGCTATGGAGTGATCCGGCCCTGCCGCAGAAGGCTCCTGGAACATGGCCCACTCTGTACCATTTCAGCGACTTGGATATCGTCTCGGATCGGAGTGACTGGACGGATTCGGCAAGTATGCTGGTGATCAAGTGTGGCCCGCCGCTCGGGCATCGGCAGGAACAGGCCCCCTATGACTATGGCGCAGGGCATGTTCATCCGGATGCGGGGCACTTTGTGTTTCTGAGCCGCGGCCAATTCCTGTTGCGGGATGAAGGTTACTCCCACATGAAACTCACTTCGGATCACAATACCGTGCTGGTCGACGGCAGGGGACAGAAAGGAGAAGGCCGGATGTGGTTCGACTTTGCTCCATGGCTGACGGACCGGCGCTCGCCACGCATTCTGTCAGTACGCTCGGAAAATAACGTGGATATTGTTGAGTGCGATGTGGCGCCGGCTTATCCACAGGATTGTGGCTTGACGAAGTTTGTGAGGACGTTTCGCTTCTGCAAGCCTCACCGGCTGGAGATTGTCGATGACCTTGAGGCGGATAGACCGGTAATGTTTGAGGCGAGGTTCCATTTGGAGCATCCGGCTCACAAGGTGTCTGGTACAGAATACCGTTTGGACGGGGGAGGCGTTTCCGCGAGGATGTGTTTTGAACCCGTTAAGGGTAAGGACTATGTTGTCACATCGGAAAATGGGGGACGGGTTCTATCTTTGGCAAACAGGGAGAAACAGCAGCACGCGCAATGGCGCACCATCATCGAACTCGTTGACGACTGACGCCGGGCGGATACGTCCTCAACTGATGGTGGACCATGATGATGGCCGTCGCCCCAACTCCGATGGTTTTCACGAAGACTTCTATCGCATGAACCAAGATGGTGTCTGCGATACCGATAGGGATCATGCCGCCCTCGATTAGGCTGTTATCAGACCCGTAATCGGCCTTTCAGATTTGGTCCTGACCACTGCCCCTGCGGATTGCTTGTGCCTGCCCCGTTACCCCAAGTTGTGTTCAAATCATAGGTTGACGATGCAGTTACTGCGGTGGCCCACAATAGAAGAACCAACATCCATCCTGTTCTACCCGTCAATAATCGCGAGATCTTGGAAAATAATCTTTTTTGAAAATGAGTCAATCCTGCTGAGTTCATAGTGATTCTTCCCTTTCCAGCCTGAAACTCTACTGCCTGCCATTGGCGCTGTCCATATGGTTCTTAGGGAATGAGCCACTGAGGAAGTCACACCTTGGCCGCATGGCACTTTTGCTCCCCACGAACCTTGCAGGCACCTTCCCATGTGTGGAAAGGTGCATGGACAACTGTCGAGCCGCCCACGGGGCTGGATGCTCCTTATAACACGTAGTGACAGATTCAAGTGTACATTTTGAGGGGCGGATGCGCAT
>JBAXWB010000030.1 GCA_037128595.1 bacterium | reverse complement strand
CGTCAGCTCATCACGCAACAGCCCATGGATGAGCGGTTTGAATTTAATACCGTCTTTCATGCTTCCGACCATACCCTTCACATCTCACACTCTTCCCCTCAACTTCCGGCGCATCAAGCCCACCATATAATGGGTCTCGGTGATGCGGAACGCGAGCGTCAGCCCGAAGTATACCAAACCGGCCGCCGCGATTTCAACAAACAGGGCCAGGACCATGAGGGGGAAACTGGTGCCGAAGCCGGCCAGCCAATGCTTGAGTAGCCAGGCCGTCAGCCCACACACCACGGTGGCGCCCCCGACCAGCCCTACAAACCGGGACCAGGCGCGAACGGTTCCGAAATGCACATCCCGCCGCAGGTAAACGGCCAATTGCGCAAAATTCAGGATCGCAATGCATCCGGTGGTGGCGGCCAGGCCCACATGTCCCAGATGGAAGCGCTTCACCAGAATAAAGTTCAGGATGATACAGAGGCCAATCCCCACCAGACTGACATTCAGCGGGGTCCGGCGGCGATCCAGCGCGTAGAAACAGGGGGTCAGCACCTTGATGGCGGCATAGGCGGCCAGGCCGATCGCATAGGCCCGCAAGGCCGACGCGGTCGAGGCCGTCGAGGCGGCGGAGAAATGTCCATGCTGATAGATCACCTGGATGATTTCCGGCGCCAGCACCGCCAGCCCCATCGCCGCGGGAAGTGTCAGGAACAGCGCCAGCCGGAGCGCTTCCTCAATCGTTTTGCCCGCCTCCGCCATCTCGCCCCTGGCATGCAACCGGGCCACCGCTGGCAAGGTCACCGTGGCAATCGCCACACCAAAGATGCCAATGGGAAACTGCATCATGCGAAAGGCGCAATTCAGCCAGGAGCGCGCACCATCAATCTCCGAGGCAAACATCCCGTTCACCAGCACATTCACCTGGACGGCCGCGCCCGCAATCATACTCGGCCAGGCCAGGGCCCAGACTTGCCTCAGCCGCGGGTCGCTCAGATTCAATTCCCACTTGAACCGGAAGCCCAGTTTAAACAAGGATGGCAACTGCATCCCCAACTGAGCCAACCCGCCCAAGAGCACGCCCAGAGTCACCCCATAGAGCGCACGTTCCGTGAAGACGGGATGCCGCCAGTCCGCCTGGGGGTCGAACAGGTAGGCGAACAGGACACTGCTGATGACGGACACCAGGTTAAACACGGTGGACGCCGAGGCCGGAAGCCCGAAAATAAACCGGGCATTCAGGATCCCCATAACTACCGAGGCCAGAGACACCAGCATGATGAAAGGAAACAGGATCCGCGTCAGCCGGACGGTCAACTCAAACTTACCAGGCACCTGATGAAATCCGAAGTTGGTGATCTGCACCAGCAACGGGCTGGCGATGATGCCCAGAATGCAAATCACCCCCATCAGCACAATCAAGGCGCTGAAGAGCAGGCTGGCCAGATGCCACGCAGGCCGCTCGCCTTCTTTATGCAGCGTCTTGGTAAACACCGTGGTGAAGGCGGTGGATAACGCGCCCTCAGCGAACAAGTCGCGCAGCAAATTGGGGATCTGGAAGGCGGCGAGGAAAGAGTCCAGGCATTTCCCGGCATTGAACATTCCGGCAATCACGACCTCGCGGACGAGTCCCAGAATACGGGAGCCCATCACGGCAAGGCCGACAATACCGGCAGCTTTTCGGCGATCAGTCATAAGCGCGCCATTAAACAGGCGGACCCCCCACCCCGTCAAGGGAGGAAGGCAAGATACTGTATGATGCCCTTTCGCACCATCATCACGGCGATCGCGGCAAGCAGCAGGCTGGCCAGTTTGGAGACCGCTTTGGTTCCGGCACGCCCCAGCAGGCGACTGATCATTCCGGCAAAGCGGAACACCAGACCCGCCAGACAAATATTCACAATGGCGGCGGTGATCGTCGGGATAATCCCGAACTGATCCACCAGTAGCAGAATCGTCGTGAGTACCGCCGGCCCCACAATCAGGGGAACGCCGACCGGAACGGCGCCCAGACTTTCCGGATCCTCCGGGTCGGGATGCTTGTTGGTCACCAGGATATCCCGCAGGGAAATGGCGAAAAGCAGGAGGCCCCCGGCGACCATGAAATCGGAAGGACTGATCCCCAGCAACTGAAATACCGCCTTGCCGATCATGACAAACACAATGGCTACCAGGGAGCCTGTGATCAACGACTGCCAGATCACCCGCCGGAGTTTCTGCGGCTCAATCCCCTCGGTCAGGGCCAGGAACATCGGGAGCACACCCACCGCATCCACGGCGACAAACAACGGGACAAAACATAGCCAGAAATGATTCATAGCATTCCCCTTTCTTCAATCGATCCGGTCCTACCCCACAGAGGCCGGCGTCCGGTGCATCACGCGCTTGAAAACCCGTGAAAAATAGAAGGGATCCTCAAATCCCACCCTTGCCGCCACTTCCTTAACGCTTGCCCCCTCATCCCTCAAGTAACGATACGCCAACTGCATCCGTTCCCGGTGGATGAACTGGGTGGGCGTCACCCCCAACTGTTTCTTGAAAAGCGCATTCACATGTTCCGGCGTAATGCCAAATTCACGCGCCAGACTGCGCCGGGTGATCTTCTGGTCGAGATGCGCCCGGAGATGGGCCACCATCCCTTTCATCCGCCCGGAGCAATCCCCCGATTGACTCCCGCTCCAGAATCCCGCTAAACGCACCCAGAGTTCCTTGAGAATGGTTTCAAGCAATACCGACCGGTATTTATCATACCCCTCATATACCGTCCGGCACCTCATGAACAGATCATGGATCGCGGCATCTCCCCCCGTCCGGGTCACCCGCTGGGGCTCAGGGAAAAACTGATAATCACCCCGGGCCCATTTCGCTCCCGGAATCAACTCCCCATGAATGCAACTGAACACCGCATGCGCAGGCTCATCCAGCCGTCTGACGGTATGCCATACCAGCGGCGGAATCAGCAGCACATCCCCCGCGTTCAGGATAAGGGGCGGCTCGGTTCGTGTCTCATAGGAAAACCGCCCCTCCACAATCAATATCAACTCGAAGTCTGGAATTTGCCGTTCCCCCCAGGCTTGCCCGCGGCTGACCTCCTGGTAGTTGGCAACGGAGACAACCGGCCGGAGTTCATTCACCGTCAATTGAACTGGTTTCTTACTCTTGTCCATGAAAACCCCATCCCCATCCATTGCGTTTCTTATTCATGCAATGAATAATGGCCCATAGTAAATGGACCTTCTGTTTTAAAAAGTTACTTTTATTCAGGCCCGAAATCAAAGCAAAAGGAAAATACTCATGACCGCATCCCCGAAAGTGATCACCCCCTGTCGTCCCAAATGGAAGGGAACCCTGACCGATCGTCAGCGTTTCAACAACCAGATGCAGTACCGGCCCATTGACCGCTGCTTCAATATGGAGTTCGGCTATTGGGAGGAAAACTTCACCGAGTGGGATCTGTTCTCGAAGAACAACATCAAGAACAACGACGAAGCCGATTTGTTTTTCAACTTTGACCGGTATGCCGTGGCCAGGGGCAACGTCTGGATGAGTCCACCGTTTCCCTACCAGGTGGTTGAAGAGACCGCCACCTCCCGAATCCTCATGAATGGCGATGGGCTTCTCGCGGAAGTCCCCAAAACCAATCAGGGCTCCTCCATTCCCCACTACATCAAGGCCTCCATCGTCACCCCGGATGACTGGAAGCGCTGCAAGGAGGAGCGGTTCCGCCTCGATGATCCGACCCGAATCATTGACATCAAAAAGATTCAGCAGCAGCACCCGACCACCCGCGACTATCCACTGGGGGTGAATTGCGGTTCCATGATCGGTAAAATCCGGGACATGCTGACCTTTGAAGGTTTGGCCTATGCCGGGTTTGACTACCCGGAAATGGTTGAGGACATGGTGGAGACCTCCTGCCAGCTGGTGGAACACGCCCTCGACCAGATGCTCCCCCACATCGACTTCGATTTTGCCGAGGGGTGGGAGGATATCTGTTTCAAGAATGGTCCGATCGTCTCAGTGGATTTCTTCCGGGACGTGGTGATGCCGCGTTACAAACGGATCTCCAAACGGCTACAGGCGGCGGGAATCAAACTCTGGTGGGTTGACTGCGATGGCGATGTGCGCCCCATCCTGAAATATATCATGGAAGGCGGCATCAACTGCCTGTTCCCCTTTGAGGTCAATGGCTGTGCCCATCCGTCGGAGTTGCTGGCCGAATACGGCAAGGATCTGCGCATCATGGGCGGATTCGATAAGATCGAGATGGCCAAAGGCCCGGAGGCCATCAAGGCTTATATGAAAACACTGGTGCCACTCGTTGAACGGGGCGGCTATATCCCCTTCTGCGATCACCGCTGTCCGCCCAATGTGAAACCGGAATATTATCTCTATTATCTGGATCTCAAGGAACAGATGTTCGGGATGAAATCGTACTGATTTTCTTCTCAAAATCACGGCAGGTGTCGGTGGCTTCCACGACCTTGCCGTGCCGGCTGCAGCGCTGAACGAACGGGTTCACCACATAGTGCTGGCAGTGCCGGCAGAGACGTTCCGCTTCGGCTTCATCAAACACCTTGACGACCCGGGGGGCATCACTGGCGTCAAACACCTTCGGCTTGCGCCGTTGCGTGAAGGGCACCTCCGCCTCGTCGGCATATTCATGCCCACAGGACGCGCAGGTCAGGCGCTCCCCCACCTTCTTGAACCCGTCAAACTTCGGCACCCGCTTGAGCAGACTTTCCTGCCCGCAGGCAGTGCAGATGATTTCCACACTCATGCGCACTCCTCACGTCTCACGTTTCACATCTCACAACAGTTCCCTGGCCTTCGCGACCGCCTCGGCGATCTTGCTCACATCCTTGCCGCCGGCCCGTGCCATGGCTGGCTGGCCACCGCCGCCACCACCCGCGATCTTGGCCACTTCCTTGATGATCTTGCCGGCATGAACGCCTTTTTTCACCAGGTCCGGGCTCACGACCACAATGAACTGGGCCTTCCCCTCACTCGAAGCCCCCAGCACCACCACCGCGGAGCCCGCCTGGGCCAGCGCCGCATCGGCCAGATTCTTAAGGGCATCGGCCGATACTTCCCCAACGGCCACGGCCATCAGTTTCATGCCTTTGACCTCGGTGGCCGCCGCCAGAACCCCGCCCAGCTTCTGCATCGCCGCCGCGTTTTCATTGTCTTTGATCTGCTTGTCGAGGGTCTTCACCTGGTCAGCCAACGCCTCCACACGCCCCGTAATTTCAGCCGGCGAGACACTGAACCGCTTGGCCAGACCTTCCAGCAGTGAACGGTCGGCACACATCACGTCATAGGCCGGCAGGCCGGTCACCGCTTCAATCCGGCGGACCCCGGAGGCGATGGAACATTCCGATACGATCCGGAACAAACCGATCGTCCCCGTAGCCGTCACATGGGTTCCCCCGCACAGTTCACGACTGTATCCCCCGACATTCACCACCCGCACCGTGTCGCCGTATTTCTCATCAAAGATGGCGACAATCCCCGAGCCGGGCACATCCTTGAGCGCCATCTCGCTGACGTTGACCGCCGCATTGGCGAGAACCAACTCATTGACGCGGCGTTCCACGGCCGCCAGTTCAGCCGGGGTCAAGGCCTGGAAATAATTGAAGTCGAACCGCAGCCGTTCAGGTGAAACCATGGAGCCGGCCTGCTTGATGCTGCCGCCCACAATCTCCTTCAAGGCGAATTGCAGCAAATGGGTGGCCGTATGGTGGCGGGCCGTCGCCGCCCGGCGTTCTGAATCAATCGTGGCGGACACCATCGAGCCGGCCGCCATTTTCCCGCGGGTCACCCGACCGACATGCAGGACGATCCCTTCGGTGGGCTGCCGGGTATCCGTCACCTCAAACTCGCCCTCGGGTCCGGTAATGGTCCCGCGATCGCCCACCTGGCCGCCCTTTTCCGGGTAGAACGGGGTTTCCGCCAGAAGGAGTGACCCTTCCTGCCCCTCACTCAACACCTCCACCACCGCGCTGACACCAGCGGCATCCTTGCCCAACAGCTTCAGCACAGGGGCTGTTCCTGAAAGTTGGGTGTAGCCGGTAAACTTTGTCTTGATTCCGCTTGCCACCAGATCGGAGACCAGATCCACATCCGCATCCGCTGTGGCCGCCTTACGGGCATCCCGGGCCCGTTTGCGCTGCTCGTCCATCAGTGTGGCAAACCGCTTTTCGTCAACTTCCAGCCCTTTTTCCTTCGCCATGACCACGGTCAGGTCCAGAGGGAACCCATAGGTATCATAAAGCTTGAACGCCGCGTCTCCGGGAAACACCGTGTTTTTCGTGGCAATCACCGAGGCGGCCACTTCATCGAACAGGGATAGACCGCGGTCAAGCGTGACCGAGAAGCTCTCCTCTTCCGCGAGGATCGCCCGGGCAATTTCCTTACGATGCTGCACCAGTTCAGGGTACTGGGCGCCCATTGCCTCTTCTAATGTTGGCAGAAGCGCTGTCATGAAGGGCCGGGTAAACCCGATCTTGCGTCCATAGCGCACGGCACGGCGCAACAGGCGACGCAACACGTAACCCCGCCCGTCATTGGAGGGGAGCACCCCGTCGCCAATGGCGAAGGCCAGGGTCCGAAGGTGATCGGCAATCACCCGCATCGCGACCCCGCCCGGGCCCTCATAGGTATACCCGCTCAATTGAACCATCTTCTGGATCACCGGCTGGAAAATATCGGTGTCGTAATTGGACGTCTTGCCTTGAATCACCGAGACCACACGCTCCAACCCCATGCCGGTATCGACGTGCTTGGCGGGGAGTTCCTCGAGGGACCCGTCCTGACGGCGGTTATACTGCATGAACACATGATTCCAGATTTCGATCACTTCCTGCAGCCCGGCATTGATCATGTCCGGGGTACAGCCATTGACGGTGCGGTCGAAATGGATTTCAGAGCAGGGCCCGCAGGGACCTGTCTCGCCCATTTCCCAGAAGTTATCCTTCTCGGCAAATTTCAGGATGTGGGTGGGATCGATATCCGTGACCTCTTTCCAGATGGCGATCGCCTCTTCATCATCCTTATAGACCGTGGCCCACAACCGGTTCTTGGGGAGCCCCCACACCTTGGTGAGCAGTTCCCAGCCCCAGGCGATGGATTCCCGCTTGTAGTAATCGCCGAACGACCAGTTCCCCAGCATCTCGAAAAAGGTGTGGTGATAGGTGTCGTGGCCGACCTCTTCCAGATCATTATGCTTTCCACTGACCCGGATGCACTTCTGACTGTTGGCCACCCGTCCATACTGGCTGACGCGGGCGCCCAGGAAAATCTCCTTGAACTGATTCATCCCGGCGTTAACGAACAGTAGGGTCGGATCCGCCTGCAACACCACCGGTGAACTGGGAACAATCTGATGCTGTTTGGACTTGTAGAAGTCCATAAACGATTGCCTGATTTCCGCCGCCGTCATTTCCGATTTCGTCATAAGCACTATCCTTTTCAATTCACCCATACACATCACTAAAATCGGCCCAGAGGCTATAACACCCCCCGTTCTGATTCAAGAGTCAAAACTAAGTTCGGACTTTCTCCTGATGCAGTCCTGTGTTAGGTTCCCGCGCATGCAAATTTCAAGACAGCGATTATCTCTCATTATTTACCTGTTGCCGGCCATTGCCGACATGATGGTGGCGCAGTTTATGTTCATCAATGCCGTCCGCCTGTCCCAGCAGGGGGCCAGTGCCGTCGTCGTCGCCAATACGGTGACGACCTGGAGTCTGGTCTATCTGGTCGCCTGCCCGATTCTTGGCAGGTTTGTCACGGCGGCCAATGCCTCCCGGCTGATGGTCGCCTCCATGGGGGGGCTGGCCCTGATCAGCTTTCTCTTCACCCTGATTCCCGGCGTAGTGGGGATTTACGTCCTGATGGCGTTGGCGGGCATTGCAACGGCCTTATTCTTCCTGCCCTTTCAGGTATTCATGAAGGCGGTAGATGGGGCCAATAACAAGCCCATTACCTACTCCACAGGGCTTTACACCTTCGCCTGGAGCATGGGCTTTGCCATGGGGCCGTTTATCTCAGGCATCCTGATGGAATTCGGCTCGTCCACCCCCGGCGGGGGAAATTCCGGCTGGAAATATGCCTGCTATTTCGCCTCAAGCCTGTCCGCCTTAACCGGAATCGCGGTTTACTTCCTGAGAGATCTCGCCCAATCGCAGCCGGCGGCGCCCAGCCGACCCGGCGAGACGCCGCGCCCTGCCGAAGCCATCCCAGTGGACTATTCCCATCAGCCCGACCTCGCCTGGCTAGGCTGGGTCAGTGCCGGTGTGGGCGTCATCGTCCTCACCTTCCTCCGCGCCGTATTTCCTGTCCGGAGTGAAACCTGCCTGCATCTGACCCAAAGCTTTCAGGGGCTCCTCTTTTTCCTGGTGAGTGCGGCGCAGGCGGTGACGGGACTAGCGCTGTGCCGGAGCCGGTTCTGGATGTACCGGCCCATGGCCGTGGGTGCCTTCGGCTGTCTGGGCATTGCAGGCGCACTCATCTTCGGGTACGGCCAGTCCCATCTGATCCTCAGTGTGGGCGCCATTTTGTTCGGGATCTACACGGGCAGTTTCTTCTTCTACCTGGTATTTCACGCCCTCATTCATCCTGAACGGAGTTCGCAGTATGTGGCCATCAATGAGAGTGTCGTCGGGATATGCAGTATGCTGGGCGCCGTTCTGGGGGGATTCATGGCGGACCGGTTCGGGTTCGGCACCCTCTACGCCTCAGGCGCCGCCATGATTCTTGTGATCCTGATCCTGCAACGGTTCGTTCATCACCGACATCCGTTGCAGCAAGATTAACACCCCTCACCCCAACCCTCTCCCTCGAGGGGAGAGGGAGAAAACATGGCGCACAATCTATTCCCTCGCCCCTTGAGGGAGAGGGCTAGGGTGAGGGGTGTCCGATTACTGCTGAAGTTCAGTCATGTAAGGGACCTTGATATTAAAGGTCTTTCCCAGGCGGCCCAGTTCCGAGATGATTCCGGGCTGTTTCGTACGGGTATGTTCGCCGATCAGGTAATAGGCCCGCTGCCAGGCCCAACTGGTCCGTACCCCCGCATCCCCCGTCATCGCCTTTTCAAGATCCAGATCAAAGACCATATCGCATTGGATATCATCCGCCTGCCCCGTGGCCTGGAACACCAGCCGCCGCGTTCCCTTGATAAAACGCCCGTAAATCACCAGAGGCCGGTCGAGATACAGATTCGCGGTCAGCAACGGATAGGCCTCGCAATAGGTCTGGCCCGCAAACCGGAACCGCACATCGGACAGCACCGGCCGGCTCACCTCACGGACGCGACTCTCAAATACCGACGGGATATCCCAACGCCCGGTCTTCACAATAAATGTATCCCCGCGGTTGCGATAACTCAGCAGGTCCAGCAGATAGGCATTCACCCCCGGAAACGTACCGAGCGTGAATACCGACACCTCGCCGTGGTTGGCCTGACTGAAAGCTTCGATAATGCGGGTGTGGTCCGTGATCCCCGTGGTCGCGTCCCCATCGCTGGCCACCACCATGATCACGGGCCGGCCGGGCTTGCGGGGAAACTGGAGCAGGTCCTTGAGCGCGTCAAAGATATCGGTATTGCCGACAGACTCCATCCGCCCGATGAACTCCCGGGCCTGCTGCAGGGTATCAGGATTCACCGTGGCCCAGGTGTCGAAACATTTGACGAGGGTGTCACGGAACTCCACCACATTGAAGCGGTCGCCCGGGGCCAACAGGTCCAGCGCCTTGAGCAGTCCCTCCCGGCAAAAATGAAGCTTCTGCTCGGTGATGCTGGCCGACCCGTCCTGAACCAACAGCAGATCTTTTCCCAGAACAGGCAGCAGATCCGTGGTCCGGCGCTTGATTTCAATCCGGCAGTAATCATAAGAGGTGCCCTTGGGAGAGCGGTAGACAAACACATCCGCCTTGAGGTGCTTCTCCAGCGCCTTGAGGATATTCACGCGGGCCTGCTTCTCCTCAATGAGTTTCCGGGGTTCCTCCTCGGTGATCTTTTTGGGCGGTGGCACATCCCGCGGAGCCCCGCCGGGGCCCGATCCAGCCGGCACATTACGGCCCCAGGTGAACTTGGAAGGATCATCCACCAGATAATACGCCCCGGTGGAGACTAACCCGCTTTCCAGAGCCTCCCGGCTCGCAGGTGCGGAGATATCGAGCCCGGCCTGACTGCGGGGCACCGTCTCCATATACCGGCGCGGCTTCCGCAAGGCGGCTTCGTCCCTGACCATTTTCTGATTGATACTCAGGATTTCCTGGCGCGGCTCCCAGATGGGCCGGTCCACCGGCATGGGCTCAGCCAGGTTCCGCTGCTCGCCGATCAATACCCCGGCCCCTACTTGGCGGGGTTCGACCGCAGACTCATCCTGCGCACGGCGGATCGTGGTCGCCTCGGCCCCGACCTCCCCGGCCACTTCGCCACGGGCGGCATCCGGCTTGAATTTCGGCGGACGCCGGTCGACATCCGGCGGCTCCGGCGCCAACTTGACCTCTTCCAATTTCAGGGAAATCTGCCTTTCGAAAGCGGGCCGGTCCGCCATCTTATAGACGCTGAAGCCGGGCAGCATGAGAATGACAGCCACATGCAGGAGGAGTGAGACCAATATGGCCAGCCCATACCAGAGGAGATTGCGGCGGCGCATCTGCCGGATCATCTCCAGAGCACCCAATGGCTCTTTCTTTTTCCTGAAATTAAGTGGTCGGGGAGACGTGCTCATAACTTTATTTCTTTTTGGCCCAATCGCTATCAGGGTAACGTTCGAGCAGCTCCTTGCGGGCTTTCGCAGCGTCATCCCCACGACCCGCCGCCGAAAACTCCGAAGCCGCCTCGTAAAGACATTCCGGAACTAGAACAGGATCATCGAACAATACTGCCACACTCAGGAAATGACGCGCGGCCCCGGCATGATCACCCCGCACCTTCAAGGCCTTGCCAATTCCCGCATAAGCCTGGACACGGATCGCCAGCAGGGTGTCGGTGGCCGCCAATGTGGCCGATTCCTCAAACGCCCGCTTCGCCTTATCCGCCTCATTGGCCAACAGGCTCAATTCACCCAGTTTAAGCCACGCCTCAGCCAATGCCTGACTCTTGAAATCCACACCCGTCACCCGCTCAAACGCCTGCCGGGCCTCCTCGTTCTTCCCCTGCCCCATCAGGACTTTGCCCTTGAGACACCAGGCCGTCTGCTTCCAGTTTTCCGTTTTGGCCTGAGCCAGCAATAACTCCGTCACCTGGGCCGCCTTGGCATAGTCCTGTTTTTTCAGCTGGTACTCACCCAGCCATTCCAGCAGCTCGGCCGGGAATTTTTCGCGCATCGGGGTGGCAATCAAGTCCTGAAGCAGGGGGGCGGCCTCGTCGGGCTTTTCCCGCCGCTGCAAGACCAACGCCAACCGGAAACTGGCCCGCAGCCGCAAGTCGTCGGACGGAGGCGGCGTCACGGTCAACACCTGTCGAAAGGCGATTTCGGATTCCTCGAGTTTGCCGGACTCCTCCAATAGGACGCCACTCCAGAAACGGGCATCGGCCACATATTTCGTGGCCGGAAACTTTGAAAGCAGCTCGCGCCAGGTTTCCATCGACTGGGCATCCCGCCGCAAATAGGTCTCACTGATCGCCTTCTGATAAAGGGCGTCTTCAACAAAGCGGCTTTGTGGGTATTTTTCCAGCAACCGGGCATACGCCGCCACGGCCTGCTCCGGCTTCTTCGCCGTCCCCAGACAGGACGCCTGGGCAAAGATCGCCTGGGCCACCAATTCATGTTTCGGGAAATCCGCGGCCAAGCGGCCAAACAACTCCGCCGCCTGCAAGTAATCCCCCTTCTTCTGCAGCAGATGAGCCAGCCGGTACAAGGCATCCCCTGCCAGCGGGGAATCCGGGTATTGATCCAACAGCATCCGGTAGTACTGCACGGCACCCGCCTCATCATTGAGCGCCGCGCTGGATTCCGCCAAAAGCCAGCAGACATCCCGCTTCACGCGGTCCACCGCAATCAGCCCCTTGGCCTGGTCGAATGCCGCCTGAAAACGCCCGAGTTTGAATAAGGTCAGGGCCCGCTCATACGCCGCCGTCGCCGCCATATCGCCCGCGGGATTGCTCTTCAGCAGTTCGGCATAGGTGCTGGCCGCCTCCTCGTTTTTCATGACCTGCCGCAGGCAATTCGCCTTGAGATAGAGCCATTCCGGGGTCTTAGGGACCTCTTCACAAACGGTCAAGGCTTCCGCATAGCGCCGGGCATTGTATAGGGACCAGGCCTGCTGAAGGCGCGATTGGGCGACCCGCTCATCCTTGGGATACAGCGTCGCCAGTTTGTCATAGGCCTGAGCGGCCCCGTCATAGTCCTTGCGGGAGTAACAGAAGTCACCCAGCTGGAACAGGGCCTCGGCGCCCATCCGCGGGGAACCCGGTGCCGCCGCCGCCAGGCCATAAAGCAGGGCCGCCCGCTTCCCCTCCCCACGACGGTCAAGCCCCGCCAGGGCCAGGGCCGCATAGGGAATCAACTGGGTCCCGGCATACTGCGTCAACACCGCATCATACGCTTTGGCCGCCTCATCCAGCTTGCCCTGCTTCTCGAGCGCCACCCCCAGCGCAAACTGGCAGGCCGCGCCCATCTCGGGCATCGGGCTCCCCTTCAGCATGGTCTTGAGCAACTGAATCTGATCATCGGGCTTACCGCCCTGTTCCATAAGCTCAGCCCGGCGCAAGCCCGCCCGGTAATGGAACTCACCGGCGGGAAACTCTTCAAATACGCGCTGATACGCCTGATCCGCCTCGGGGAGCCGGCCCAGTGACCGGTAACATTCCCCCATCCGGTAGGTCACCACATCATTGGAGCCAGTGTGCGGATTCTGCGTGAGATAGGACTGATACTCTTTCAGGGCCGTTTCCCACATGCCACGGGAATAGAGGCCATCGGCAAATTGCAACTGTTCCACCTCATTGAGGGCCAACACATGCAAGGTGCTCCATACGAACACACAGCAAAGCACCGCACACAAGGACCGCCGTGACCGCATACCAACCACTCCAGACGGCTCGGCAGGGACGCCTCGCCCTACCTGAGTAACAACCAGAGTGGCTTGAGATTGGGTAGGGCGAACCGTCCCGGTGAGCCGTCTTGGCTGCGGGAAGACTTGCTCCATTGTTGGGTTTACCATCACTACTCGCCCTTCTTTTCAACCAACCCGGTGGCAAACGAGACATTCCAGATGTCAGCCTGCCGGCAGAGATCCAGAACGTGGATCACGTGTTGATAGGCGGTCTCACTGTCGGCCCGCAGCAACACCGGCTGACCGGGGAAGAGCACGACCAGTCGCTTCAACAAGGCCGAGAGTTCCGGATCATTCAATTTCCGGCCATTGACCACCGTGGTGCCATTTTTCATCACATTCAGGATGATTTCGCCCGGCAGGCGTTGTTCAATCTTGGCAGAAGAGGCCGTAGGCAACTTGACATCCAACTCGGCTTCCCACTGCGTAAAGATCTGACTCATGATGGAGTAACAGAGCAGTACCAGCAAAAAGTCGACCATCGGCGCTATCTGAAAGGCGATGGGATTAGGTTGATGCCGTCCCCGGAAGTTCATTTACCCCTCTTGCTCAACAGGATGTTCACCACCTGGCCGGAAGACACCTCAAGCTCGGCAATGATCCGGGCCGAGCGGTTCCGGAAATACGCATAAAAGGCCATCGCCGGAATACCGACAATCAAGCCCGCCGCCGTGGCAATCAACGCCTCGCCCACCCCCGCCGCCAACAGCATGGGCTTGGCTTTGGTCAAGTCCAGCGCCACGGCATTAAAGGCATGGATCATGCCGAAGACCGTACCCAGCAAACCGACCATCGGCGAGAGCACCGCCAGGTCAAACAGGTATTGGGTCTGCCCCTGGATGATGAGCGCCTGCCGCCCGCCCTCGGATTCCACAACATCCTTCATCAGCGCCGGTGAGATGTCACCGGTACGCGCATAGTCGATGGCGGCGACCGCCACCTCGGAGAAGGCGCAGGGCTTATAGCCGCAGGCTGACCGGGCATCCGCCAGTTCCCCGGCTTCCAGCTTATCCAGCACATCATCCTTCAGCATCTGCGGCACCACCTGACTGCGCCGCAAAATGAAGAAAAAGTAGATCACCAGGGCCAGCCCCACAATGGACATCACCCCGAGGGCCACCATCACCACGCCCCCGCGGCTCAGCATCTCCATCAGGGATACCTTCTGGGCCATGAGATCCCCGTTGCCCGCCGTCGTCTCGGCCAGCCCCGTGGTTGCCGTCACTGCCAGCATCAAGCTCGTCATCCATTTTATATTCATGCGCATGTCTCTATTCTCCTAACCCGGCAGTGCCGGAAATAAAAAGCATCTAACGAAGAGGCTAACGGCGAGACTTTCAGGCATCAAGTTTAATCTTGATGAAAACGCCAGGGGCACAGGGTCTTTTGTTTTGGCTTATTTCGGCTCTCCGGATGCGACGGAGCGCATCCCTCCATTGTGAAAACACCTGATATTTTCATGATTTCAATTCTTAATGGAGGGTTTCGCTCTGTCGAAACCAGTGCCAAAAGGGCCAAAACAAAAGACCCTGGCCAGGGGCAGGACTTTTCATAAACGGCGGCCTGATGACTAACGTTATGACTGCGCACGATCCGATGTCGCGGCACTGATCATGGCCAGATAGTTGTCATGGGGAACATACTCCGGCACGCTGTTACCCGTCCCCAGCGCATAACCACCGCGCGAGGAGGCTCTCTCGAGCATGGCCCGCGACCGCTGATAGACCTCTTCAGGAGTTGAGCGGACTACAAAGTCCAGATCGATTCCCCCCATGATGGCGATTCGGTCTCCATACTGATCATACGCCTGCTCCACGGGAAGAATCGTATCTTCATAGGAATGTTTCCCATCGTATTTCATGTCATCAATAATATCATCCATGACATCCTTCAGATTCCCGCAGGAGTGCAGGATGACAGGTTTCCCTGCCTTGTGGGCCGCCTCGACAATCTGCTTGTGCCAGGGGAAAACGAATTTACGCATGTTTTCCGGGGACAGCATTGTCTGGCTCTTAAAGCCCCAGTCGTCGTTGCTGATGATCGCGCCGACATGCTTGGATTCGAGGGCCTTGGTATAATATTGGACCAGGCGCGTTCCGATGAACTCGAATACATCCTCCACCAGCTTCTCGTCATCGGCGATGAGATAGCACATGTTTTCAAAGCCAAGGATAAAATTGGCATTTTCGAGCACCCCGCCGGGGCCGCAAACCAACAACTTCATGCCTTTCGGCATGTCGTTTCCCAGGGCGTCAAGAATCGCATAGTCAGCCAGATCCGGATCCGGCCAGGCATAGTCATTGAACGATTGTCGATCCGTAATCATCACCCCATCGTTGGCGGAAAGGGTCGCCTTGTGATCCTGCACTTTCAAGGGAAAGGTAAACCCGGGGATGGCCACGGTTGAATAGTCATACCCGATGGCATGAAAGGCCGCCATCCATCGGCGCATTTCGCCATAGGTAATTCCGGAGTATTGATCATCCCCTTCGGATTTACCTGAAAGGACAAACCGATCGATCCGTCCATTCAGGTAAAACTCAAACAGCGTTGGCCGATCCGGTTTCTCCCGCCTCAGGACCTTAAGGAGATTGTTGAAGTTTGGCTCCGCTTTAACCGGCCCGTTCCACCATGATTTCGGCATTTTTCGTTTCCTTTAAGTTAATTTGCATACTTATTGCATTACAAAAAATTACAACGCTTGTGAATCGGACCTTCGCAAGGGGTCATGCTTTCGCAAGCCATTCGAGTGTCACATTTTCAGCAATCACATCGTGCGGGATGAGGGCATATTTCCAGGGCTTCCCCTTATAGGTTTGAGCATGATCACTGGCCTGCTTGCACCATTTCACCGCCGCCTCCATTTTGGCCATGACGTCCGGGGCTGTCATTTCCGTGCGGCGTTTGGGTTCCAACATATAGATCACGGACTCCGTCTCGGCCACAAAATCCGGCTGGTATTCGCAATGATCTGCCCCTGACTTATAGTAGATCTGGAACTGGCCCTTGGCAGGCTTAAACCACCGCGAGGCTTCCCGTTCCAAAATGATGGATAACTTGCGTTCCTGGTCCGCCTGAAATTTCTGGACCGGGTAAAGGCAACGCGCAAACCCGCCGAAAAGGTACTTCGACATATTGCTCTTATCGATAGGCGGCTGCCGATAGTCGAGAACGGGGTCGGCCGCAGACGCCGTGTAGGCGCTCGGCTTCAACTCGGAGAACCCCTTGCTGACTTTCACCTCGTAGCCGGTCGCCTTTTCCCAATAATGCTCCTGCATCTGGGCGTGAACATAACGGGCGATTTCGCGTTGATGGCAACTGAGCACCTTACGGGTCTCCTGCTCGGTTTTCAGGTAGCCAATCAGATGTTTCACCACTTGCTCTGCCAGGGCGTAGAGCAAATCCGCGTGGGCGTCGTAGGAGACATCGTCAAAATCAACCAAGCCACTCACGACATAATCTTCCAGCCGCAGTTCATCAAGGCCGCCTTTGCCTGTGGCAATGACATCCACCTGGTCCGTGCGCAGGTGTTTGGCCCAGAGCTCCTCGGATACCGGCGGATAGTTGAGCGTATCGAGTTTGAGGGTAAACGGTTTGAAGCCCGATTGAACTTTGCCCGTCGGCACGACCAGGATGCGCGGGATATCAATGGTCTGCTGGATCACCAACTCGCTGGTTTTGGCCACAATGGCCGCAATGTCCGGCTTGGCTGTTACGCCCTCGATTTCGAGCTGAGTCGGCCGATACAGACTGGCCACCTCCCTCACGACCGCCGCTTGAACCTCTTTTTTAGATAAATAAGAAACGCCCGGCAAAACCTGAGGCTGATTTTCCAGTTTGCGTATGGCCTGATAGGCCAGTTGCGCCACCTTCTGGTCTTCCGGTGTCTTGAAAACAGGCGGCTCGGCCGCCTTCGGCACCAGCGTGCTTGTGGTCGTCTGTTCAGGTTGCAACCCCAGTTGGCTCGCCAATTGGGACTGGGAGACCACGGTCACGGTTTTCTCGCCCAACTGCTCCGGCTCCAGAATTACCTGCTGCATGCGCACTGGCGAGTCCGGCTTCTTGGCCTCATCCACAATCTCCTGGAACTTATCATGCGCAATAATGTTCAAGCGATCCACCGTATTGACCCCGGTACGCCGTCCGTAAGGCAGGCGCAAGCCACGTCCAATCGATTGTTCAATCAGGATCCGGGCATTGGCGGCCCGCAGCGGGATAATGGTGTAGAGATTGGTCACGTCCCAGCCCTCTTTGAGCATATTGACGTGAATCACGATCTCGGTCGGCTCATCGGTATGTTCCACCCTCAGCAACCGTTCCACCATCTCGTCCTCTTCCGCACCGGTTTTACTGGAATCAACCTGAATGACCTTGGTTTTGTAGCGGCCTTCAAAGAACTTTTCCGATTGAATCAAGTCGATCAGTTGCTTGGCATGGGTTGTGTCACGGGCAATGACCAGAACGAACGGCTTCACGATTTCTTTGCCACTTTCACGGGCATAGGTTTCCAGTTCGACCTTGACCTGCTCATGCAAGCGCACGCCATCCTGGAGTTTCATTAGCTCGATCGCCTCCGGCGTCATGCCGGCAGGATTGAAATTCTTGCGAGTGACCACGGCGGGTTCCTTGACAAAGCCATCCGCCATCGCCTTCCCGAGGGGATAGTCCAGAATGACGTTCTTGAAGGGGATGGCGCCTTTGGCCGTTTCCACAAACGGGGTCGCCGTCAATTCCAAGCCAATGACCGGCTTCAAGTCATTAATCGCCCGCACCCCGGCACTGGCGCGGTAGCGGTGCGATTCATCCATGATGAGCACCAGATCGGGAAGACTGGCCAGATATTCGAAATAACTCTCCCCGATATATTCCGAGAGCCGCTTGATACGCGGCGATTTCCCGCCCCGCACCTCCGAGTTGATCTTGGAGATATTGAAGATGTTGATCTTGCAGCGAAGCATCTGATCGAAGAGTGTTCCCGCCTTCGCCTCATAATTGTCACCCGTAATGATCTCCGGGGCGTCGGTAGCGAATTCGGCAATCCCCTTGAACACATATTTCGAGGTATTCGGGGTAAAGTCCGTGATGAGCTTGTTATAGATCGTCAGATTGGGCGCCATGACAAAGAAATTATTGATGCCATGTGCCAGGTGGAGATAACTGATAAAGGCCCCCATCAGCCGCGTCTTACCCACGCCCGTGGCCAGCGCAAAACAGACGGATGGGAAATCGCGCTCGAAATCGGTAACGGTCGGAAACTCGGATTTTATAACCTCCAACGCCGCGGCGACATCACCCCCCTTTTTGGGCGGGATAATCTCGGTAATGCGGTCAAGGATTTCCAGAGAGCGGCGCTGGGGTTGGCGAAGGCTTAGGCGGCCGGCAATGGCATTCACTTGGGGTCTCATGATTCAGCCCCTCCTTTCAGGCAATTCTTCCCGTCAGCGGCAGTTGTTTCCAAAATGGAAATAACTGAATTTTCGACCAATTCACCAGAATCAAAGATTACAGTCACCTTGCCGTCAGCATCCTGATAGAGAACCACTTGCGACTGATCAAGGCTCGATGCCGAGGCGGGAGTTTCACGCGCTATATGAACTTTTACAGCCATTATAATTCCACCGCTTCAGGATGCTGGCTCGTGTGATTACATGATTCTCTACGCACCGTTCGAACTATTCGGAATTTCCGAATAGTTGCCGAAGAATCAAGTTCACCATCATCATAAATCCCTTTTAGATGCTCATTTACAGTCGGAACAGTAACCTGAAATAACTCCCAAATAAGCTCAGTATGTTCCAAAATGGAACCAACTGAATCCTTATCCAAAACCGACTTAGTTGCTGCCCGTTTGGATCCCGCCCCAACGATTGAGCCATTTCCTGATAACCCCGGGGTGACTTGGGGTTTCATGATTCAGTCCCTTTTTTCAGGCAATCTTTCTGAACCTTTTCCATTTTGGAAACAGTTGGAGATCGTAACATCTTGACCTCACGTTTGATTTCCGCCCGAAGTTCCGCTTCAGACGGCACATAGAGTTTATATTTACTGGCGAAAATCTTCTGTTGGTCATCACCCAGGGTGTAACGGACTACGGCGTCATTCTTGTCGGCGCACAGGATCAGCCCCAGTGTCGGATTATCCCCCACTGTACATTTTTCACGGTCGTAATAGTTCACATAGAGCTGGAGTTGACCAAGGTCCTGATGGGTCAATTTGCCGGTCTTGAGGTCAATGATGACGTAGCACTTCAGAATGGTGTGGTAAAAGACCAGATCGATGTAGAAGTGGTCGCCGTCCAAGGTCAGCCGCTCCTGCCGTGCCACAAAGGCAAAGCCCTTGCCAAGTTCGAGCAGAAAAGACTGAAGATTGTTGATCAGTGCCGTTTCCAGATCGGATTCAACTAATTTTGGGGATTCCGGAAGTCCGGTAAACTCGATCACCACCGGATCCTTGAAAATGTCACCCGGCTTTTGGATCTCCTGGCCTTTTGTGGCCAAACGCATCAACCCCTTCTTATCACGACTCAAAGCCAACCGTTCGTAGAGCAAACTACATATCTGCCGCTCAAGTTCACGTGCTGACCAATTGTTCTCAATCGACTCGATCTCGTAGAACGCCCTTGCCTCCGGCTTATCAACACGAAGTAATGTCCGATAATGAGTCCAGGACAGGGTGGAATGCAGTCTTCCGGGATTCCAAGATTCTTTACGAGGTGCGTAAATAATCGTACTGAGTTGCCGCGCTGAATTCGAACGCAGTGCGTTCGAATTCTCAGTACCGCCAGAAATCGAACGCACTGCGTTCGAATTTGGGCCACCCAACAAATCCCCATATATCAGATAAAACGAACGGGCATATTCAAGTTGTCGAACAGACCAACCTCTTTCACGATTCCGAGTCAAACGGGATGACAAGTCTTGGAGTAAGGCATCTCCATAGTCTGCGCGGACTTTCCCCTTCTGCTCTTCCTCCACAATTTCCCGCCCAATCAACCAGTTCGCCAGAACCTGGGTCGAATTGACAGATCTGGCAGCAGTTGCCTTGGCAGACTCTAGAATCTGCCGTACACGCTCATAAAGAGAGGCTCCCTTTTTCATCATTTTACTCATAACTCTAACTCCTGCTGCCCTGGCTTCTTAGGCGCCTTAGGCAGGTTCTCGACCTTGAGGCTATAATCATCATGCCCCCATTCGCAGCGGGATAGGACCTGTTTGGGGATCTTTTTAACCGTCAGGTTGGAATAATGCTCCGTCCCGCCCTTGGGGATACGGAAGGCGGCGCAAAGGACAAGCAAGGACCGCTCCGGTCCCACTTCGTCACTTAATTGAGACAACTGATCCGAAGTCAGATGCTGAGTGGTGACATAGATGAAATCCCGCTCCGTGGAGTGCCCATGCTGCCAATAGACCGTGTCACTGGGCGCATAGGTGAACCCTTCCAGTTTACAGGCGGCCTCGGCCAGCATGGCGGCATTGAACTCCTTGCTAATGACCCACTGCCCCCACTTGTCCTTTTCCAGCAACGACGGCGCCAGCCGGTAATAGCGGAATCCACCGCCACCTTTCCACCCTACCGCCTCCGTGATGCCGCCGGGATCCTCACCATCAATCACCTTCTTGAGCCGGGGAATGATGTGGGTGTGACAATGCTCACCTAATTCAACCATGATCCAGCGCCGTCCCATCTTGTGGGCTACCGCACCGGTCGTACCGGAGCCAGCGAACGAATCGAGGATCATGTCGCAAGGATTCGAAGCCAATCCAACGATCCTTTGCATAAGTTTCTCTGGTTTGGGTGTGCTGAACACATCACCTCCGAAAAGCGTTACGATTTCTTTTTTGGCGTCCTGAGTGTGGCCTACTTCTTCATATCCCCAGTATGTTTGCGGCACAACCCCTTGCTTGACTTCTGTCAGGTAGATTTTTGGAGCAGGAACATTGTTACCTTCTTTCCCCCACCAAATTCGTCCCTGCTTATTCATATCCCAAAATTTCTCTTCTGATACTCTCCAATAAGATCCAGACGGTGGGCCCAGAATAACTCTACCACTTGGGCATTTAATGGTGTACGTGCCTTTACTATAAAAGTTCCTCGCCGCCAGATTGTTGGGACGCCAAAGGCCTCGCGGGTCGTTATCGGGGTTTTTGTAGGCCTTATCTTGCTTTTCCGACCTTGGCATAGGGTTCGGCTTCCATATTTCCCCGTTTTTGGCATAAACAAGGACATAATCCTGATCGACCGAAAAATGTCTTGCGCTCGACTTCGGCGCATAGTTTTTTCTCCAAATCACTGTAGCCACAAAATTCTGACGACCAAACACTTCGTCACACAACACTTTGCAATAATGAGCCTCATTATCGTCAAGTGTGATCCAAATTGAACCATCGTTACTGAGCAAAGAACGCAACAATTCTAGCCGATCACGCATCAATGTAAGCCAGAGCGAATGCTCGATTCCATCATCATAATGAGTGAATGCACTGCCAGTGTTGTAGGGTGGATCGATAAAAATACACTTAATCTTGCCCGCAAACTCGTGTTCAAGCGCTTTAAGGGCGAGAAGATTGTCCCCAAAGATAAGGCGGTTATCAAAAAGATCGTTATCCGTAACCCTATGCGCCGCATGATGCGACTTCGCCGGATCTTCAAGCAAGATGCGCGGCTCCAGTTGGGGCCGGGTTTCCTTCCCGATCCAGGTAAGTTCGAGTTTTGGTTTTCGCGTAATCATAGATACATAACTATTTGAGAGTTCTGCTTTTTTATATAGCTTCTTCTGCAGTCCTCGTCTGACGTCGTAGATTTTCAACTGCTACCTTAATAGCATTAGCATCAGAAGACCTGACCGACCATTCACGCCAGAAATTTTTAGTCAAACTCAAAGGCCTGGCAATAGGCATATCGAGTTTTATTCGGGATGGAAGTAGCACGGAGTCACCGAGAACAATCGCCTCACCAATATCTAGTAGTGGCAATACGTCTGCAATCCCAGCCATACTATCTGGCATTACAGATTTAACTGCGGCCTGATCCTGTTCATTAGTCAGTCTCAACGCGATGAAGTTGTTGCACTGACTAAGAATTGTTTTGCTGACATCGGATGGTCGTTGACTTACAACAAGTAGTGCAAATCCATATTTTCGACCTTCTTTTGCGATTCGCTCAAAGGTATCCAGCGCACGTTTTGTAGCCGCGTCTGCATCCGCTCTTACAGGCAAGTACAAATGAGCCTCGTCGCAGACAAGACATACTGGCGTACGAGAATTCGACTGCATCCAAAACTGGACATCATAGAGTAGGCGAGCAAAAACGCTAACAACGGTAGGAAGTATGTCCGCAGGAACTTCGGAGAAATCAATGACTTTGATGCCTGATGTATCAGCCTGTTTAGTGGATAAGAATTTTACTACCAACTGCTGAAGCCATTCATAATTCCCAGCTTCAACAGGGGGTCTAAAAAGAAACCCGTATCGGCGGTCTGCTATCTTAGAGTCCAGCCTACTGATGAACCTAGTGAGTTTGCCGTGCCAAGTCCCCTGCTTGTCACGTCCAGAACTCCCAACGGTCATTGCTTGATCATCCTCTCGAAGTGCATCAATAAGTGCCTTCAAATCATAAGGAATAGGCGAGTCCACGGTGAATGACGACATTACCTCTTTTAGTTTATTCAACTCAAGGAATGACCGTTTCTTGTCCAAAACATGATTGGTAAAGCGCATCGCTTGATTAGGAGCGTTGTCATCACTTCGATCTAGAAGCATTGACAACATTTCCTCCCTATTTAGAATCCAGTATGGTAGGAAAAGACTTTCCGGCTTTGGTTTGACTAGGTCTCCCGGCCCGGCAATTCTAAAGTAATCTGCATAGCCATTATTTTGCCCCTTTGCTAGAGATGCATACTCGCCGTGCATATCGAGCAAAATTATGTTAGGATGATTGAGCGTATTCGCTCTTTCGAGAATTGAAGCGACAGCGTAACTTTTACCGCTACCAGTGCTGCCAAGAATTGCTGCGTGACGTTGAAAGAATCTATCTCCGTCAGCTATTGCTACCGCAGTTGTATCAAGCGCGAAACACCCTAGCCGAAGGGCTTTATCCGCAGCAACATCCTGCGCGAGAACCCCCATAAAAGCTGTCAGATTCGTTCCCTGAATTAAATGGCAAGGTTGGTCAATCTGCGGACAGGAATCAGCTCCACGCTTAAAAGAAGGACCGGATGCACCTTCCTTGGAGCGATAAGTTCCCACAAGCACGGCTCGAATTGTGTCCTGCAATTCTTCTTTACTAGGTGCGGTATCATCATCTGCAGCTTCACTAGCTTCCATAATGTCAGCAGGGAGCCGAGTAATACGCTCTACAATAGAAATTAAATACTGATGACCAGTCGCCCCTTGGATAGCAATGAGGTTGCCAACCATTACTTTTTTGAGCAAATCATGGTCGTCAACATGGATAAACACACGCATAGTATCGACTGACATGACCCGTCCGATGGGCGCAATTAATTCGAACGACATTATTGCTGTAGCCATATTATAAAATTCCTTTGTTGAAATTATCCAAATCCCAGAGACATTCATCCACGATCAGCTCCGCCCCGCTTGAGGTGACAATACGAGTGCGGAAATCGGTATTTGACACAGCGCACAAAGCTGTAACGTCAGTATCTTTGCTATTCGAAATTACTTTCAGGGCATTGGGTGAAAGGTCCCTTGTCACAATAATGCTAGGTTTTGTTAGCCGAAAACCAGGGCAAAGGTACTGCTCTAAGTGGTCATCATTAAACCCGTATCCGACAAACATCAACCGGGTAGCGTTTGTTGCGGCACGGTTTCCCGCGGCGCGCTGGTCATCAAATGCCCACCGGAAACTTTCCCGGTACTTACTCGCGCCTGGAGTTATGATGATGGGTGTTCTTCCCATATTAATTGGGCATCTGACAATTTTTCCATTCACTTCGAACCAATCCAAACTCCCATGGGGCTTATGTATGCATAAGCTGGGCAGAGGGCGAAAACAAGAATGTTTCGCAGCAACATAAGATTCCCTGTGCGCATCCGAGGAGCGTTTCGGATCTGTTCGACCATATAAGTAACCGAAGAAACGACAATCTACGCCAACTCCTGCCACCTCCGTTGCCAACTCAATCAAGCGATCGTAATTCGATGTTATGAGGTGAAACTTATTCCCAGCCTTGAAAAGGTGTTTTACAAAAACAGTAAACGGAAGAACTGTGCTGCCCCTTAGCACACTTTCGAAGACTTTTTGCTCATAAGTTGAGATCATTACAGCTGTTGCTGCAACTATGGCTTCTACAGTTGTTGGCTGTAACATGACTTTACCCATTGCAGTTTCAAGAGGATCACCGGCATCAAGAGCCGTTACCACCTGTTCCCAGGCAGAGTCGGGGGCGTGAGCGATTGTTTTGGGGATCTCGACTTTTAGGTGTTCTGCTAAAGGCCTCATCCCTGGGATCCCCGCAGCGATTGACAAGCCAGTCCCCACAACGAGTAGCAAACCTTCTTGGAGATGATCCTGAATTTGTTTTTTAAAATCTGATATATCTAAAGCCATAGATTATCCAGTCTAATGGTTACGCATTGCTTGGCATTGTTGTTGCCACTTCCAGCGCCTTCATCTCCAGCCCCTCAATCTCCTGCAAGGTCTTGCCTGCAATTCCCTGCATATCGCCATACATCCCGACAGTGGCTTGCATGACCCGCTCGATCTGCTCGTCACGTTTTGCCCACTGCTTAGTAATGACCTTCTTTTCCTTATCAAGGTCTTCCTTCATATTCGAGAAGGACTCCACGATGGCTTGAACACGCAGACGGAAGCGCGGGCCGGTCAGATACGAATAAATCATTTCCATTTTTGTCTGCTGGCCTTCTGAAGCCTGTCGCGCCATAGACAATTCCACCAGGGATTGGCGCAGCATGATCGCAACCGGTATGGCGACCTTGGGTTGGATAACCCACACCCCATCGACTAAATCAAAGGATTCGACTTCTTTGGGCAGAACTTGGGTGACCAGTACGGCAATCTCGGCCTTGGCCGCACGCTGGTCTTCGCGCAATTTGACCAACCACCCATCGCTCCAGTTTTTTGTCCGCTTCGATTCCCACAGGATTGTGCCGCAGGTCTGGCCCAGCGGACCCAGCACGCGCTGGATCACGTCACCGCCATGTTCCCCTTTGGCCACCGGTTCAATCGTGTCACGCGGAAACTTTACCCGGAGCAGTGCTTCAAGTTCCAGTTCCTGGACCTCGCCCTGTAATTGTTGAGACCCCTGTTCCGCGCGACGCTTCAGGTCTTCAATCTGTTTCTGCATCGAAGAAATGGTCTGTTCCTTTTCCATAACCTTGAATTTGAGCGATTCCTCGGCCTCTTTCCTCGCCTGATCGCGGGTTGTGGATAGGCTCCCCTGCACGCGCTTCTCGATGGTCAGTTCCATCTCCCGCTTGGCATCATCCAGTTCGCGCTGTTTCCGGATCAATTCCGCCTGCGCGTTCTGTGCCTCGGCCAACTTCAGGTCGCGGCTTTTCAGAACGTCCTGGAGTTCAACAAGTTCACGCGCCTTTTGATCAAGATCATTTGCCAAGGCCGCCCGGGCCTTCTTGGATTCCTCGGCACTGATACGCGCCCGCTCCAGTTTGAGCTTATCAGCCACCTGATCATCAAGCGTCTCCCGGTCCTTCGCCATGGCCGCCTCGCGTTCGCGCAGGGTGGTCTCACGTTTGACCATGTCGGCATCCTTCTGCGTCAGCCTCTTCTCGTAGTCGAGGCGGATGGATTCGACCAGTGGTGCCGCCAGGGATTCGGTAAGCTTGATCTCGGTTTTACACTTCGGGCAGATAATGGTGGGTTCCGCGTTGGTCATATCATTTCCTCTTGATGCCCGTCATTGCTGGAAAATAAAAAAACGCGCCCTTGATGTGCATCATCCTTGCGAACGAGAGGCACGGCGCGTGTGTTGGTCGAAAAAATAAAGCATTTGGTGGCCATCCGCAAGAGTAATATAGTGAAAATATGGCACATGGATGAAATTCCAAGATAAAAGCCATCAGGATCGAATAACGAACGTTTCATGCGGCTCCCAGTGAGACAGTCAAAACAACCACCAGACAAACAGCTGAAATGTAGCCCCTTCACCGTAGGCTGGCGAGCGGAATTGTGATAACGTTCAAAAACAATATAAAGCGGGTAATCAGTGGGCAGTAAGCCGGGAGCAGTGCGCAGCTGGTTGACTAGGAGAGGCTACAACTGGTCTTCGATCTCCTCAGCTAACTCATCCGTGAAATCACGCTGCCCATTGGGATCAAAAAATGATCGATCGAATCCGTCTTCTAACTTAATGGCCTTAAACCGCACATCGCCCGCATCCTTGAAGGTTTTACCATAGCGATAAAATGAAGCACTGTCATCCGTAATAGCGAAATCGGCCTCTACGACTTCTGCTTGCGCAATGATCTTAATATCATCCTTGAGTGCATCGCGCATCACTCCTTCTGGGCGAAGTCTTTTCCAGTCAAGTTTTGCCGCCCTTTGCGCATGATCCCAGTTGAACGGCAACACTACACAACAGCGGAGCAAATCCGGCGGAATCTCCTGTTTGATGCAAAACTCGGAGACCACTATAGTTGAAAGGAAAATCGGGATATCATTCTCTAAAAAATACCGCCAGTAAAGTCGTGCAGATTCATAATGATCCCGACTCTTATCGGCGAGTGTGATGAGGAAACTCGTATCAAGAAGAACACCGGCGGCCATAAGTTATCCTCCCCTTACTTCCCGCACCCATTTTGCCGCATCAGGTACGTCAGCCCATACTTTAGTGCCCTCCGCCGCGAAACGATTAAGGGCTTCCTCGTTATACGTCGGCTGATAATCCATGAACGAAATCAGTCGAATGTTGCGCATTTCACCAGTCTGAAAATGCTGTTCTGCACTGACATGCAACAGGGCCTTGTGATAGAGCCGGTTTTCCAACTGTTCACGAAGATATCCCTGGGACGTCCCCACCAGAATGGGCTTACCACCATGTACGAGCCGCAGATGGATATTTGCCTTTTGCATCCCCCCCATATCCACGACCTCACCAAATAAATATTTCTCAACGGCAACCCAGGGCACGATTTCGCCTACCCGATAGTCTGTCTCCCAACTCACTCGGATCGCGGGAATGGAGCCCCCTTCGGGGCGCACTTCAAAACTCAGATCCGGGTTGTTTTTCGCCCTGGCCTGCCATTTCTGAATCACTTCTGCCCTCTTCGGATCGATTTCTCCTAGCACATCCTGTCTTGCCATCAGCTTCAAATCCGGTTCAAGACTAGATAAGATAAGCACCGGCACCAATGTCCGTAAAATGTACGATCCCGTATCGATTTGCACATGGACTTCATCAAGCTTAAGCCGCTGACCACCACCAATGAAGGATTCGACCTGGCGATTGAATTCATTGAATTGCGACAGACCAATAGAAACGGGGGTAATCTCTCTTCCCTCTGTTTTCCCATGAATCACAAATTCGATTGTTGTTTCTATGCTCATTGTCCACCTATGAATGTACTATACGACAACCTTGATGGGGTCGGCAATCCGGAAGACGGACGGACTGAAAGACCCGCGGGCGCACACGTGCATGGGCCTTTTCGGCAACAAAACCCCTCACCCTAGCCCTCTCCCCCAAGGGGCGAGGGAATAGATTTTGCGCAAGATTTTCTCCCTCTCCCCTCGAGGGAGAGGGTTGGGGTGAGGGGGCGGCGACCAAGGTTAATAGGAGAATTTTGCGAATAAACCAAAATCCGTTGATGCAATGAACAACCTCTACTATGTTGGTTGTTCATGAGTTCATCCGTTTCAATATTGGTCGTTGCCAAAGCGGCGGGGGTGTCAAAAACCACGGTCTCGCGGGTGATGAATGGGCGGCTGGACCGGTTCAGGATTGGCCTTGCCACGCAGGCACGGGTCCGCGCTGTCGCCCGCCAGTTGGGCTACCAACCGGATCCGGTGGCCAGGGACATTGCGCTCGGGAAAGGCCGGCCGCCTCGCAGTGTCACGCCGCAACGCGGCATTTCAGATGGAAAATCTCAGATGACAGAAATGAGGGCGCCGAAGCAGATTGGCGTCGTCCTCTCCACCGATAGCACGGCCGCGACCCTTGGACTGATCCCCGGCATTGAGTCGGTCCTGGAAACGGCGGATTACCGGCTGGCGGTGATCATCGTTCCAGTAGATCCCACGGCCGCCCGTGAGCGAACGGCCCGGCTTCTCAATGCCGACACCGCCGGAATTCTCTGCTGCCCCACCCTCTATCCCGCCGTGTCGGCAGCGATGGCGGAAAAGCTCCCGGTCATCGTCCTATGGCAGGGCGCGGGAGTGGCGATGTTGAAGGCAGTGGGTCCGCCGCAGGCGGCAGTGCCCAAGCTTCCATCAATGGAGGGCGCCGCTCCGTCGGCGCCGGTCACAATGGAAGCGACTCCAAATAATCCGTCCACTGACACGGCGGTGACAGAGCCCCGCCCTCCATTAATGCCCGAAGCCGAAGTGGCGGCTCCTTTGGTCGCGCCGCCTGAGCCGGTGTCTGTGCCTGAAGTGGAGATCATCTCGCCACCTCCCCAAGCGCCTGAGCCAAGCCCGGTGTCGGATCCAGGACCTCCCATTGAGATCCCTGTGGACACGGCGGTGACAGAGCCCCGCCCTCCATTAATGCCCGAAGCCGAAGTGGCGGCTCCTTTGGTCGCGCCGCCTGAGCCGGTGTCTGTGCCTGAAGTGGAGATCATCTCGCCACCTCCCCAAGCGCCTGAGCCAAGCCCGGTGTCGGATCCAGGACCTCCCATTGAGATCCCTGTGGACACGGCGGTGACAGAGCCCCGCCCTCCATTAATGCCGGAATCCGAGGGGGCGACTCCTGTGGTCGCGCCACCTGAGCCGGTGTCTGTGCCGGAGGCGGAGATCACGCCACCGCCTCAAGCGCCTGAGCCAGGGCCGGTGTCGGATCCAGGGCCGCCCATTGAGATCCCGGTGGACACGGCGGTGACAGAGCACCGCCCTCCATTAATGCCGGAAGCCGAGGGGGCGACTCCAGTGGTCGCGCCGCCAGAGCCGGTGTCTGTGCCGGAAGCGGAGATCATCACACCACCGCCTCAAGCGCCGGAACCAGACCCGGTGTCGGATCCGGGGCCTCCCATTGAGATCCCGGTGGACACGGCGGCTTCCGCCAGCTGATCTCCCCTCGAAAGGCCCGCGCCTACGTACGCGTGGGCCTTTTGGGATGACGCTTTTCCCGCGCCAAGCCGCCGGTTGGCGCGATGGAATCCGGGAAACAGCCGGAAGGGAAGGCCCGCGGGCGCACACGTATGTGGGCCTTTCCGGCAACAAAACAAAATCCGTTGACTCAATGAACAACCATAAATATATTGGTTGTTCATGAGCTCTTCCGTTTCAATATTGGTCGTTGCCAAAGCGGCGGGGGTGTCAAAAACCACGGTCTCGAGGGAAAGGCTGGCCGCCACGCGGTGATACGCCGCAAAGCGGCATCTCAAATGGAAAATCCCGTGCGCATATCTTTAATTCTGGATTCTTGAATCCGAACACAACTCGATCGTCACCGGGCCATCGTTCACGATCTCAAGGCTCATATCAGCACGGAACACCCCGGTGGCCACCTTGGCGTGACCTAGAATGCGGCGGAGCTGGCTGACATACTGTTCATAAAGGCGTTCGGCCTCCACTGGAGCGGCGGCTTGGATAAAACTGGGACGATTCCCCTTGCGGGTATCGGCATAGAGCGTGAATTGTGAAACCACCAGGGCGGCACCGTCCACATCACTCAGGGCCAGATTCATCTTGTCCTGAGCATCCGGAAAGATGCGCAGGCTGGCGGTTTTTTCTGCCAGGAAAATGGCATCCGCCTCCCCGTCCTGAAGCCGGACCCCGAGCAGAATGGCATACCCCTTCCCGATGGCCCCGGTTTCTGTCCCCGCCACCGTCACCCGAGCCCGGCTTACCCTTTGGATCAATGCTTTCATCCCTCGCGGATATCAGCCGCCACATCTTTGCGCAAGGCCGCCTTTACCTTGTCATGGAAGGCGTTAGCCACCTCATCCGTCAGGGTTTTGTCCATGGAACGATAGGTCATCGAATAGGCCATACTCTTGCGCCCCTTGCCGAGAGTCTCCCCTCGATAGACATCAAAAAGCTGAATATCAACCAGCTCCGGCGGGGCGGCCGTCCAGATGGAGTTCAGGATGGCTTCATGCGAAACGCCATCCTCCACCACCATGGCCACATCCCGATCCACACCGGGGAAGGAGCCGATGCCATGTGACACCGGAACCCGCAAGACGTCCTTCAGCAAGGGCGCAATCTCAAGTTCAAGCACCGCCACGGGATCCGCCATGCGCCATTCATTGCGCAGGCGCTCGCTGACCAGCCCCATCACCCCCACACAGGCACCCGCCAGCCACACGGTAACGGCACGGCCTTCTTCAAAGCAGGGACTCGACAAGGGCTTCAGCGCAATATCCAGCCGGCATAAGCCGCCACGGGCCACTGCGGCCACATGCTGGGCCCGGCCGAGCGATTCCAGGACCCCCTTGATCCACTGGAACATGTCTTCGTCCTTCACCGGCTGTGACTTCGCCATTCCGGTCCGGCCCACCGGCCCCATCAGGCCGATACACACACGATCGCTCTCCGCATTCCGGCCTTCGGCATCCTTGAAGAAGACCCGTCCCATCTCGAACAACGCCGCTTCACGGGCCTGGCGCGCCCGGTTTTTTCCAAGCGTCTCGATCATCTGGGGGATGAACGAATCGCGCAGGATCGTATGATCCGCACTGATCGGGTTCGGCAATACGACCCGCTTTGATGCCTCACCATACCCCACCAGGTCCAGCAGCTTCTCCGAAAGAAAGCTGTAGTTCATGGTCTCGGCCAGTCCCAGCCCGACCAGATTCTCGCGCAGGGCCAGCCCCGCACGGGTTGCCCTGTCGTCCACTCCGGGCACAATTTTGGCCACAGGCGAAGGCGAAGGAATTTTATCCAGCCCGTAAATCCGGGCGACTTCCTCAATCAGGTCGGCCTCCTGCGCCACATCGACCCGGAACGCCGGCACATCGACCACACAGCGGGCGGCCTCCTTGGACACAATCCCGAAGCCGAGTGCCGTGAAGATGGACATGACTTTCTCATCGGTAATCTCAATGCCCAGCAGATCCCTGACACGTTCAAACCGGAGGGTGACCTGTCCGTGCGCCGGCTTGGCGGGGAAGACATCAATCACGCCCCTGGCCGCCACGCCGCCAGCCAGCTCGCACATCAGCTGGGCCGCCCGTTGACTCACCCACTCCAGGTTTTCGACATCCACCCCGCGTTCAAAGCGGTAGGAGGATTCGGAGGAGAGCCCCATCTTCTTGGAGGTCTTGCGGACATCGGACGGTTTGAAATAGGCGCTTTCCAGGAGCACCGTCTTCGTGACGTCGCGGATCTCGCTCCCCGCTCCACCCATAACCCCGGCCACGGCCACCGGCCGCTTCGCATCGGCAATCAGCAGCATCTCCGGCGTGAGCTCGCGCGCCGCCCCATCCAGGGTGCTCATCGTTTCTGCGGCCCGGGCGCGACGCACCACAATCTTCCGGCCTTCCAGCAATTCGTAGTCAAACGCATGGAGCGGCTGACCGCTTTCCAGCATGACATAGTTGGTGATGTCGACGACATTGTTAATGGGGCGTATCCCCGCCGCCGTCAACCGTTTCTGCATCCATTGCGGACTGGGGGCAATCGTAATCCCCTGCACCACCCGAGCGGTGTAACGGGGACAGCCGACCGCATCCTCAAGGGTCACTGCGGCCAGGCTTTCCACCGGCGTCGCCGACTCCTTCACCACCGGCACCGGAATCTTCAACGGCTTGCCCAGCAACGTGGCCACCTCGCGCGCCATCCCGATCAGGCTCAGGCAATCGGGACGGTTGGGAGTCACTTCGAGTTCCAGAACCGTCTCAGGCGGGCCGGCAATCTCGGAAAACGGCGTCCCCGTCTTGACGTCAGCCGGCAGGATCATCAGTCCGCTGTGGTCTTCCGACAGGCCCAACTCGTCAGCGGCGCAAAGCATCCCGAACGATTCGATCCCGCGGACCTTGGCTTTTTTGATCTTCAGTCCGCCGGGCAGGGTGACGCCAATGGTCGCCAGCGGCACCTTGATCCCGGCCGCCACATTCGGCGCTCCACAGACCACCGTCAAAATGCTCGTGCCGTCGTTCACCTGACAGACGGTCAACCGATCGGCATTCGGATGCCGCTCCACGCTCAATACCTCGCCGACCACCAGGCCCGTAAAATCACCGCCAATGGTCTTGATCCCCTCGACTTCAGTCCCGGAAAACGTCAGCAGCGACGCCAGTTCTTTGGGGGTTAAATCAAAATCCACATACTCTTTTAACCAGCTCAATGGAAGTTTCATGGTCGTATTCCTTAAGAAAATTGAGATAAGAAGCGGACATCGTTGTCATACAGGAGCCGGATGTCTTCAATGCCGAACTTGATCATGGCGATGCGCTCCACGCCCATGCCGAACGCATAGCCGGTGACGGCCTCGGGGTCATAGCCCACGATATTGAACACTTTCGGGTTCACCATGCCGGCCCCCGAGATTTCTATCCACCCGCTGTTTTTACAGACCCGGCAGCCCTGCCCGCCACACACATGACAGGAGAAATCATATTCCACACTGGGCTCAGTAAAAGGAAAGAAATGCGGACGGAACCGCACCTTGACATTGGGTCCCATCATCTGGTGGGCGAAAAAGGTAATATCCCCCTTCAGGTCCGCCATGGAGACTTTTTTATCCACATAGAGTCCTTCGATCTGATGGAAGTTCGCGCTGTGCGTGGCGTCTGTGGTATCGCGCCGGTAGCAACGGCCGGGCGCAATAATGCGGATCGGCGGCTTACAGCTTTCCATCACGCGAATCTGAACCGGCGACGTCTGTGTCCGCAGCAGGGTCTTCTTATCCAGCCAGAATGTATCCTGCGTATCACGCGACGGATGATCGGCGGGGGTATTCAGGGCGTCGAAGTTATGGTACTCCGTCTCCATGTCTGGCCCGTCGGCGACCGTAAACCCGAGTATACTGAAGATCCGGATGGCCTCTTCAATCACCTGCGTAACGGGGTGGCGCGATCCCAGGGTTTTCCAGGCGCCAGGCAGGGTGACATCAAACTGTTTCTGGCCAGCGGCCTTCGAGGCCGCACCGAGGGTGGCCTTCACCTCATCCAATGCCTGCCCGAGTTCCTGCTTCAGTTCATTGGCGCGACGCCCCACTTCCGGGCGCTCTTCGGGCGGAACGGACTTGAGTCCCTCCATGATCCCGGGCAGCAACCCCTTACGACCCAGGTATTTAACCCGGACGGCATCGACATCAGTCAAAGAGGCAGCCGCTCTGGCTTCCACCAGTCCCTGCTCCTTCAGCGCAACAATATCCTGTGCATTCATAGTAGCCCCGTTTCGAAAAAACGCCCATCCAACGCCATAAAAGTCCCACAAACTACCGAAACCATTATTAGGTGTCGAGAGTAGAAGACGCCCCCCATTTCAGCTTTCCTTCACTGGAGGGTTTTGCTCCGTCAAAACCACTCTCCACGAGGTCGACAGGCCGCTGATGATCTGATATAGCTACGCCTTTCAATGAATCCATTCAGACAACTTCACGAACATCTTCAGCAAAAGAAAGCCTACTCAGGCGCTCTCAATGCGTTGCGTTTTCTCGGACCGGGAATGCTGGTCACCGTAGGCTTCATTGATCCGGGAAACTGGGCCACCAATGTGGCGGCGGGCGCCCAGTTCGGATATCTGCTCCTCTGGGTCATCACGGTCAGCACCCTCATGCTGATCCTGCTTCAGCACAATGCCGCCCATCTCGGAATCGTCACCGGCTCCTGTCTGGCCGAGTCCGCCACCCAGCATCTTCCCCCCTGGCTTTCCCGTCCCGTACTGGGTTCGGCAGTCATCGCGGCCGTGGCCACTGCCTTTGCCGAAATTCTCGGCGGAGCGATTGCGCTTCAGATGTTATTCCATCTGCCCTTCAAAATAGGGGCCTCCCTCACTACCGTTGTTTCGCTCGGGCTCCTCATCTGGAATTCCTATCGCCGGCTTGAAAAACTCATTGTCGGGTTTGTCTCCCTGATTGGCCTGGCCTTTATCGCCGAGATGTTCCTGATTGATACGCACTGGGTGGCAGCGGCCAAGGGGTGGGTCAGCCCGGCCCTCCCGCCCGGCTCGATTTTAATTGTCATGGGCGTGCTCGGGGCGGTGGTGATGCCGCACAACCTGTTCCTGCATTCCGAAGTGATCCAGAGCCGGCAATGGAATATTCAAGGGGAAAGCGCCATTGCCAGTCATCTTAAGTACGAATGGCTCGACACCCTGTTCTCCATGATTGTCGGCTGGCTGATCAACAGTGCCATGATTCTCCTGGCGGCGGCCACGTTCTTTAAAGCCCGGATCCCGGTCACCTCGCTGGAACAGGCCCAGGACATGCTGCGCCCGATCCTGGGTGGGAACGGCCCCCTGGCCGCCACCCTCTTCGCCGTTGCACTCCTCTGTGCCGGTCTGACCGCCAGCGTGACCGCCGGCATGGCCGGTGGCTCCATCTATGCGGGCATTTTCAACAAGCATTATGATATCCACACCCGGACCTCCCGGATCGGCGTCGCTATCACCCTGGGCGTCGCATTTCTGGCCATCCTGTTTGTCACCAACAGCTTCCAGGCCCTGATCCTCTCCCAGGTGCTGCTGAGCATCCAGCTCCCCTTCACCATCGTGCTGCAAATCTATCTCACCTCATCCCGCAAGGTCATGGGCACCCACGCCAACACGCCGCGCGGCAAAATCCTGCTCTGGGCCATCGCCGGCGTGGTCATTGTGCTCAACCTGATTCTGCTCTGGAACACCTTCAGGAATTGATGGAGGGTTTTGCTCTGTCAAAACCTCTTCACGCGGCGCCGACAGAGCGGCGCCCTTCATTTGACATCGTGCGTTCCACGGCTTTAATGGCATCGATCGCGGAACTCGTGATGCCGCCGGTATAGCCGGACCCCTCGCCGATCGGGTAGAGCTTTCCCATATTCACGGACTCCCCTTTTTCATTGCGGGTAATGCGCACCGGCGAAGAAGTGCGTGTTTCGGCCGCCAGCAGGATGGCCTGCTCTGAAACAAATAATGGGTAATTCTCATGCCACTTACTGAAGGCGCACCGTAGCTCCGTTCCGACGAATTCCGGAAAAATGGCATTCAAGTCCACAGGGGTTACGCCCATCTTAAACGAATTCCGATTTAATCCGGCCGAGGCCTTACCTCCCAGGAAATCCACCAGGTTCTGTGCAGGGGCGTTCCATCCCCCGCCCCCCGCTTCAAACGCCTTCCGCTCAATGCCCCGCTGGAACTCAATCCCCGCCAGGGGATGTGCCGAGGGATAGTCATCCGTGTGGCAGCTCACCACAAGCGCCGAGTTTGAGAAGGCCGAGGCCCTGCGGGAGTAACTCATGCCGTTTAACACCAGCAGGCCAGCCTCCGAGGACGCATTGACGATTTCACCGCCGGGGCACATACAGAACGTATAGGCCCCTCGTCCGGTTTTCCGGTTGGTATGGTTGAAAGAATACGTGGCCGCCCCCGGGGCGGACGCCTCTCCGCCGGTCTCATCGTATCTGATCCGATTGATCAGCTCGGCCGGATGTTCGATCCGCACCCCGACCGATATCGGCTTCTGCTCAAGGGCCACCCCTTTTTCATGAAGCATCGTAAAGGTATCACGTGCGGAATGCCCGATCGCCAGATAGAGGTGCGAGGCGAGGTAGTCATGTTCCCCATTAATGACGACCCCCGCAACGGAGCCCTCTGACACCACCAGATCCGTCAGTCTCGAGGCGTAATGAATCTCACCGCCCCGCTCCAGGACATAGGCCCGGATGTTGCGGACGATCCGGCACAAGACATCTGTCCCCAAATGGGGCTTGCGGCTGTGCTTGATCTCTTCGGGGGCGCCAAACTTGATAAACGTATCCAACACCTTGTTGGCGTGGGCTGAATTATTGATCCGTGAAAACAGCTTTCCATCTGAATAGGAACCGGCGCCGCCTTCTCCAAACTGGATATTGGATTCAGGATCCAGCATCCTATCCCTGATAAATCCCTGAACATCCCCATCGCGCTCTTCAATCCTCTTCCCCCGCTCAAAGATCAGCGGTTTATGTCCACACGCCAGCAACTCGAGCGCGGCAAACATACCCGCCGGGCCAAAGCCGATGATCACAGGCCGTTCTCCCATGACTCTGTTTTTGCTGAATTCCAAGACGGCTCCCGTTTAAACTTTATTGACCCTGATCCGACCTGTACTATACCCGAACAAATGGCTTCTGCATTGAAATTCCGAAAAACCTACCTCGAAATCACCACCGGCTGTAACCTGGCCTGTGAGTTCTGCCCCGGGACCACACGTGCGGTTGAACACCTCCCGCTGGCCCGGGCCGAACGCTACATCGCCCTGCTGGCCCCAATCTCGGGGGTATTACACCTCCACGTCATGGGTGAACCGCTTCATCATCCTGATTTCAGTTCAATCCTCGCCCTCTGCGCCACCCACCACGCCCGGGTAAACCTCGTCACCAACGGCACCCTCCTCCCCCGCCATGCCCCCCTCCTGCTCGCTTCTCCCGCTGTCCAGCAAATCAGCATCTCACTCCACAGTCTCGATGCGACAACGGGGCAGCCCTTCGCCAGGTATATCGACCATATCATCGACTTTATTTCGACCCGCACGCCGCACCCGGTCATCAGCCTGCGCCTGTGGAATCGCGAACACAGCCTGGACTCTGAGGCCACCCTTTCGTTCCTGACCGCGCTCTGTGCCTCGGGCCTCTGCAAAGGCCCCCCTGCCGGCCTGGTCCGGATGCTGCAAGTCAAAGGGTCATTGAGAATTTCAAACTCCCTCTACATCAATACCGCGGAACGCTTTGAATGGCCGAGTCTCACGGCGCCGGATCTCGGCCCCCACGGGCGCTGCCCGGGGCTCAAGGACCAACTTGCGGTCCTCGTGGATGGCACGGTTGTCCCGTGCTGTCTGGACCATAACGGGGTGACCGCCCTGGGAAATCTGGAATCCCACACCCTTGCTGAAATCCTGGCGAGTCCAAGAGCCTGCGCCATGCGGGAGGGGTTTGCGAAGGGGCATGTCACGGAACCACTCTGCCGCCGCTGCGCCTACCGGCTCCGGTTCGAAAAAGATCGACGTTAAATCCCACACCGATTAAAGATGCGCCCTGGATCAATCATTGAAACATAGGAGCAACTCATGTCATTACCGGATTTTAAAACCAAGATCGTTGCCACCATCGGACCCGCCTCCGAATCCCCTGAGATGCTTGAACGCCTGATCCGTGCGGGCATGAATATCGCACGGCTGAACTTCTCGCACGGCGACTTTACCGGTCATGCCGACCGGATCACCCGCATCCGCGCCGCGGAACGGGCCACCGGCCGCCGCGTGGCGATCATGGCGGACCTGCCCGGGCCCAAGATGCGCGTCGGCCAGATCGCGCCGGAACCGATCCTGCTCCGCCCCGGCGCCGATTTCACGCTGACGAGCGATGACATCGTGGGTACCGCGCAGCGCGTCTCGATGAGCTTCGAGCCCCTCCCCCGCGTCGTGAAGCCGGGCAACCGGCTCTTCCTCAACGATGGCCTGATCCAGCTGATTGTCGAACGCGTGACGGGCAACGACGTCCATTGCAAGGTGTCGGTCGGCGGTGAATTGCGTTCCAAAAAAGGGCTGAACCTTCCGGGTATTGACCTGGGCATCAGTGCGTTCACGGATCATGATCGGGCCTGTCTGGAATTCGCGCTTAAACATGGCGTGGACGCCATCAGCCAGTCGTTTGTGGAAACCGCGGCGGATATTGACGCCGTGCGCGCCGCCGCCAGCGCCCTGGGCAAGCGGCCCTTCATCATTGCCAAAATCGAGCGGATGGATGCCCTGAAGAATTTCGACGAGATCCTGAAAGCCACGGACGGCATCATGGTGGCGCGGGGCGACCTGGGCGTGGAAGTGCCGATTGAGGAAATGGCCATCCTGCAGAAGGAGCTTATCGCGAAAGCCAGCCTCGCCGGCAAACCGGTCATCACCGCCACCCAGATGCTGGAATCCATGGTGTCCAGCCGCCTGCCCACCCGTGCCGAAGCCACCGACGTGGCCAACGCCATTCTGGACGGCACCGACTGCATCATGCTCTCCGGTGAGTCGGCCATGGGCAAGTATCCGGAAGAATCGGTAGCAATGCTGGCCGCGATTGCCACCTACACGGAGACCCATCGCCCGACCGCCCGGCACGACGATCTCAAGGCCATGTCCCGCCTGCTCCCCTCAACCACGGCGGCCGAAGCGCTGGCGGCGGTCGTGGAACACGCCATGGAGACCGTGCCCTGTGCGGGCGTCTTCGTCCTCACCCGGACCGGCAGAACCGCACGGACCCTCTCGCGGTTCAATCCGACGGTGTGGATTGCCGCCCTGAGCCAGGAGGCGGAGGTCTGCCAGGGGTTGGTTTTCTCCTACGGCGTGTACCCGGTTCAGCTGGACGTGATCCCCGGGAACTGGAACCACTTTGCCCGGCAGTGCCTCCGTGAAAACAAGATTCCCGGGCATCTGGCCATGCTGGTCGCAGGTCCCTCCACGCTCACCTCGGGCGACAACCACCGCATTGAGTTCCTGGATGTGTCCGGTCCCTGAGCGGGACGCCATTCACAGCCCCGGTTCGCGCGGAATAAGGCCGCCATCACTCAACGGGGCCCTGTCTCGCTGCGCCTTTAACCGCACTAGCAGCGACTCCTGGTCACGTTTGAGTTTCTCTGTAAATGCAGAGGCGCGTTGTTTTTGCTGGTAACTTTCTTTCGATTGTTCGGTGAGATAGCGAGGTCCTCTAATGTCCCCTTCCTGCAGGGAAGTCGCCCAGGCTGAAAGTTGCCGGGAGACGGAGGTTGATAAAGATTTCAAATCTGAGATTTGAGATTTCAGATGGTTGAAATAGGGAAGATGATCAATCACATGGCAAATGGACCGGACTTCGCCCGCAGACCCCTTGGCGTAATAGAGAAACGTGATCAGCTCAGGGGTGGTACCCCGCTCAAACCCCTCGGCGATATTGTTAGGCACTGACAGGGCGGCTCGCTGAATCTGGTTGGCAATATCGCCTTTAAAACGGAAATCCTTGTCATCCGTCAGCCTGAATACCTGCGCGGTCAGCTCAATCCCTGCCTGCCAGACCGGCACCTCTTCGAAATTTTTATATCTCACGCTCCTCCTCTTTCATTTGAGATCTCGGATTTGACAGATTAAATAGTATTAGTTATTTACTATCAATGATTAAATCTATATCACCCTTTCCCCTATCTCAAGTCTGAAATCTCATATCTCATATCGCCTCAGCGTATCCGCAGGCGTACCCGTACTATTTTCTTTTGCCTCACCCGATAAATTTGATATAATTGAACACTTATATGTCATGGTTACGAAATAGCATAAGGCATTAATATCCATCGCCTTACGCCAATATCCACAAATTGAAAAACTTAATTATATTTTTGCATTGAATTTCAGGGTTTGGGCTTGCGGTATTCTAACACCCCTTGATAGGTTGCCTGAACAACCGCTAACTATTAGGATAAGGAATAACCAATGTACGGAATCGCTTTATTAATTCTGCTTCACCTAATTCCTGCCAATGTGTCGTCATTTCAACTTATTACGCCCTTTGAAGGAACCGCCACACTCACTAGGCAAGACGCACTGAGTTGGAACGCCAAGGGACAAGGGATGTATGACAACGCCTTTCTAAAAGTTGACGGGGCAAAGATTATAACAAAAGACAAAGACGGGGAGGGCGAAGTCACGCCTAATGACTGTTGGGGGCTGAAGTCAGACACAAAATGGGACAGTCTCACGGTACTAAAAGTTGATGAGGACAAATTTACAATTACCAAAGGGGCAACTAGTATTACTGTTGAATATCAGGAAGGAAAGGAACATCCTGAAAAATTAATAGCAAGTTGGACTAATTCGAAGAAATAGCCACAATTGTGATTAATGAGCCCCATTAGCCTTCGGTCAATACCCCTTCACCCCTGTTCAACTATCCAACTAGCCTTACTACGGTCTTGACCGATGTAATGGTATATTTAGCCTGAACTCCCCCGCCTTCACATATGTCTCCCTTTTCATCTTTTCTCATTTTACGTCATATAATATGCATTTCTGTTTATATGTCTTGGTGACGAAATTCTGAAAATTTACTTTGTTTATTGGGTGATCATCGGTATAACTGAACGTTTATGGAACCACGAAATTCATTCACATTTGAGTTGTCTGAGATCCAGCAGGCCGCCCTGATTATGCTCCTTGAAGGGGGTAATTTTAAGCGGGCCACCGTCCCCTATTCCATTATCGCCGTGGACGGGGACCATTGCCGGATTGTGCTCTATACGTCTGGCAAAGTGTGCGTCCAGGGCAAGGGTGCCCAGGATTTCGTCACCTTTACCCTCGAACCCTTTGTATTGATGACCGCCCAGGTCGGCTATGAGGATGTGCTCAACCCTGAGGCCCTCGCCCCGCATATCGGTGTGGATGAAAGCGGAAAAGGCGATTTCTTCGGCCCCATGGTCATTGCCAGCGCCTATACCGACCAACCGATCATTGAGAAAATGCGCGAGCTCGGCGTCAAGGACAGCAAGAAAATCTCCACCGACAAGCGTATCCTGGAGTTGGCCCGTGAAATCCGCAAACTGCTCGGGGATCGCTTTACGCTGATCCATATCGGACCGGGCAAATACAACCAACTTTATGCCAAAATGCGCAGCGTCAATGCCATGCTGGCCTGGGGCCATGCCCGCGCCATCGAAAACATGCTGGAAAAAATCCCCACCTGCCCGCGCGCGATCTCGGATCAGTTCGGCAGCAAGGAAGTGGTCCTGCGCGCCCTGATGAACAAGGGTAAAAAAATCGAACTGGTTCAGATGCACCGGGCGGAAGCGGATCTGGCCGTCGCCGCCGCCTCCATCCTGGCCCGGGAGGCCTTTGTGCTGGGCATTCAACGCCTCGGCGAACAATACGGGGTCAAACTCCCGAAAGGGGCCTCTGATCTGGTGCAAGTGGCTGCGGTGGAGCTGATTAAGAAACATTCCCCAAAAGTGCTATTGGATACGGCCAAGTGCCATTTCAAAACGACCGACAGCGTGCTGGCCCGGGTGAATGAAACCCGCGCCGTGCTCGGGGCCGATGGCGCGGCGCAATCCAAACCCTACAACCGGTTTCAAAAGAAGAAGTCAGAATCCAGGAGTCAGAATCCAGAATGACAAGCCCCGCCTCCAAGCCCTCGTTCCCCCTCCTCTATGTCGCCCGACTGGAAACCTCCGGCCGGCTTGCCGAACTTTACGATGATTACTCGGTCGAGGGCGGGGATGATCAATGTACCGCCTGGTTTGATGCCGACCGGGATCTGGCCATTATCGAATATTTCTGCGCCACCCAAGCCGAAGCCGCTCATCGCCTGGACGCCATGACCGCGTTTCTTCAATCTCACAAGGGCCAGGATCCCCTGACCTGCTCGATTCGCGAGCTCCCCGTAGAAGACTGGGCGGAGGCCTGGAAGAAATTTTTCCATACCGAAAAAGTCTCGGACCGGATCTGGATCAAACCCTCCTGGGAGCCCTGTCCCGCGCCTCCGGGCGATATCGTGGTTGAAATCGATCCCGGCATGAGCTTCGGCACCGGCCAGCACGGCACCACCCGCGGCTGTCTGGAAATGATCGACCAACTGGCCGCCACCCATCCCGGGGCGACGTTCGCCGATCTGGGGTGCGGATCGGGCATCCTGACCATTGCCGCCGCCAAACTGGCCTACACCCGGCTGACCGCCCTGGACAATGATCCGCTGGCCGTCCGCATCGCCCGGGAAAACGCCGAACTGAACGGAGTGGCCGATCAGATCCGGTTTATGACGGGGGACGTGGCCGAGGCGGGGCTGGAAGGCGCCTGCGACATCGTGGTGGCCAATATTCTCGCCCCGGTACTGATTGCCAACGCCGCAGTCCTCGTCTCCTTTTTAGCCCCCGCCCCGGGGTCCCGCATCATTCTGTCAGGCATTCTCAATCCCCAGGCCGCAGATGTCCAGGCCGCCTTCGAAACTCAACACATGACACTTGTAGAACACATTCAACGGGGCGAATGGACCACCCTAAGCATGAAACGAACTCCCCCCGTTTAACGCTCAACTTTCAACTCGTAACTCTTAACTCGCAACTCTTCACTCCCCATGACCCGCGCACCTGTCACACATAAAATCCTGGTTAACTGGGCGGGCTTGCGCGTCTTTCAGGAAGCCAAGGCGCTGACGGAGCGTGGCCTGGTCCAGGATGTGGCCTATGAAGAGCCGTTCGTCACCGGCACGGTCCTGTGGAGCAACCGCCCCTTGAAGACCTCGGTACGCATCCTGCAGGATGGCTCGGCCGAAAATCACTGCCCCTGCCGTGACAGCAAGGAGCGGGGCATCATCTGCGCCCATGTGGTGGCGTTGTGCCTGGAACTGATCCGGCGCTCCAATAACCCTGAACTTGAGGCCAAGCGGCTGGAGGAACTCCGCCGCGCAGAGCGCATTGCACGGTTCAATGAGGCGGCTTATGTCAAACGCACCCGCAATGGGACCGCGGGCAGTATGGACGCGCATATCCGGCTGACCCTCAAGAGCGGCTGGCGTCGCGAGGTGCTGAACCATCGGATCCCGATCCGGTGCGATGCCCTGATCGGCGAGCAGGTCATTCCTCTCAGCGACATTCCCGCGGCCACGAGTCTTGGCCTCAACCAGAAGGATGAGTCGGTGCTCTTCGTGCTCGAGGACATCTGCGAAGGTCCGGCCAAAAGCGAGATTGATCTCAGACCCCAGGATTTCGTTTCCCTGTTGCAACTCCTGCAAGGCCTCCAGATTGAAGAGGAACAGAATCCCTTGCCGATCACGGTGGCCGCCACGAAACTGACCTCCTTCCTGCATCTCGATCTCGATCATGATAACGGGGAGCTGATCCTGATGCTTCACACGGAGATTCCCTTCCGCCAGGCCACCGAAATCCCCCTGTATGTGGTGGCGGGCCGGCATGGCTGGGTCTTCGGGGCCAACCATTTCTGGCCGTTGGAACAGGTCCTGCCAGACCCCATCCGCTCCATTTATGTGGAACCGGTCATCATTCCCCGCACCTCCGTCCCCCGCTTCATGCAGGCGGAGTTACCGATGTTATCGGGCTTCATGAGGGTGGAAAGCGACCTGTCGCTGGATCTCTTTCCCATTGAGCCAGCCCAGCCGAAATTCCGCTTCGTCATCAAGGGAAGCCCGGCCTCTCTCGCCGGCACCCTCTATGCCGAATATAACGGTTACAAACTGGTGTCCGTCAAAAAAGATCCCCAGGGGCATTTTGCCATTCCCGATCCGAACGACTTTCTGCGCTATCTGGTCCGGAACCTGGAGGCCGAACGAAAGGCCACCGAGTTCCTGGCCCCCTACGGCTTTGTGGGGGAAGTCGGCGACGCCTTCACCCCCGTGGTCGGGTGCCGGGAAGTCTTGAACTTCCTCGGCAGTCATGTCCCTGCCCTCCGCCGTAAAGGCTGGAAGGTCGAACTGGAGGGCCGGGTCGGCGGCTTCATGGAAGAGGCCGAATTTGCCACGCCGGTCGTGCATATTAATTACAAGGATGAACAGTCCGGCTGGTTTGAGGTCGGGTTTGATTTTGAAGACGGCACCGGCAATCGCCTGACCTCCGCCGAAATTCAGCGCGCCCTGCGCAAGGGCGACTCCTTTGTCGACCACAGTGGCCGGACCATCATGCTGGATGCCGAGGCGATCGAGGGCATGATCGAGGTCTTCCGGGATTGCTCCAGTGGCGAAAGCTCCCAGCCGGGCGTCTTCCGCATGCCGTCTGTTTACGCCTCGTATGTGAAAAACTCACTGGACGCCCTCGATGGGGTCGACGTGGAGGCCCCGCTGGCCTGGCGGAATCAGGCGGAACGGCAATCCCAGGGCATCGCCTATGAACCTGCCGAGATCCCGCCCGGTCTGGATGCCATTCTCCGCCCGTACCAGAAGGAGGGGGTCAGCTGGCTGCGCTTCCTCGAGACCAACACCTTTGGGGGGATTCTGGCCGATGAAATGGGCTTGGGCAAAACCCTCCAGACCCTGGTCTGGCTTCAGATGGAACGCTATCATCCGGCCGTCCGCGGCAAGCCCTGCCTGATTGTGTGCCCCACCAGCCTCGTGGGCAACTGGGCGGAAGAAGCCCAGCGCTTTGTCCCCTCCCTGAAGGTGCTCACCCTGTCCGGCAGCGACCGGCATGCCAAATGGGCGGAACTCCCGCGCGCCAATCTGGTGGTCACCTCCTATGCCTTGCTCCGCCGTGATTCAGAGCATTATCTGGAACATGAATTCGGGGTGCTGGTGCTGGATGAAGCCCAGCACATCAAAAACCGGTCCACGCAAAACGCCATTGTGGCCAAGGAGATGAAGGCTTTCCATAAGGTGGTGCTCACCGGAACGCCCATCGAGAACAGCGTGTCGGATTTGTGGTCCATCATGGATTTCCTGATGCCGCATTACCTGGGCAGTCATGACAGTTTCCGGCATAACTGCGAACTGCCGATTGCCGGGGGCGGACCGGAGGGAGAGGCCGCCCAGGCCCGGCTCCGCCGCAAGCTCCAGCCCTTTCTCATGCGCCGCCTGAAAGTCGACGTGGCCAAGGATCTGCCCCCACGCATTGAGCGCATCGCCTCTTGTACGCTCAGTGCCGACCAGAAGGCCGTCTACAAGCAGTTGATTGACAGCTCACGCAACAAGCTGACTGATCTGGTGGCCAAACAGGGCTTCCAGAAATCGCGAATGGAAGTGCTCAAGACCCTGCTGCGCTTGCGCCAGGTCTGCTGCCACCTCGACCTGCTCAAAATGGAGGGGCTCAAGGTCGAGGCCCCGTCGGCCAAAATGGATCTATTCTTCGAATTGTTGGATGAGGCGCTGGATGGCGGACACCGCGTGTTGGTCTTCAGCCAGTTCGTTTCCATGCTCACCATTCTGCGCGCCCAGATGGATCATAAGCAAATCCCCTATTGCTACCTGGATGGCGCCACCAAAGACCGCATGAGCGTGGTGCACAAGTTCAATACCGACCATAAGATCCCGGTATTCCTGATCAGTCTGAAGGCCGGTGGCGTGGGACTGAACCTGACCGGAGCCGACATGGTGATCCATTTCGACCCCTGGTGGAATCCCGCTGTGGAAAACCAGGCCACTGATCGGGCCCATCGTATCGGCCAGAAACGCACCGTTTATAGCGTTAAGCTGATTACCAAGGGCACTGTCGAAGAAAAGGTGCTCGAATTACAGCGCCGGAAAAAAGCCATTATCGATGCCACCCTGGCCACCGGTGAAACCGCCTTCACCTCCATGACCTGGACCGATATCCAGGATCTCCTGACCCTGTAATTTTTATCTTAATCGTAATCTTAATCATAATCTCTATTGATTAACGCTCATAGCCAGTACAGCGCAGATTGATTAAGATTAGGATTAAGATTACGATTACGAAACAAAGGAACTTATGAGCACAACAACAGGACCCACTCTCGTCTGGTTTGACACCGAGTATTCAACTTTGGAACTGGAGCAGGCGCACCTGCTGCAAGTCGCCATGGTCATCACCGATATGCAGGGGCGGCGGATCGCCGCGCCGGAACAGGATCTTGTCACGGCCGTCCGGCTCCCCCCGGGAACACCGGTCAGCGATTTTGTCGCCAAAGAATGCCCGGAGATTGTCGCCCAGGCCCGCTCAGAAACCGCCCCTACCGTAGCGGACGTTGACCGGCTCCTGGCCGCCACGATTGACGCCCTGGTGGGCCCCATGGCGGCAAAGCTCAAAGACCGCCCCATTCTGGCAGGTAATACCATCCATGCGGACTGGTGGTTCGCCCAGCGCGTTCTGCCTCAATTCCTGTCGCGGCTTCATTACCGGATTCTTGACGTCAGCTCCCTTAAAATCCTCTGGTTGGACGCCAAACTCGGCCCGGAGTTCGCGAAGGAAAACATTGATCTAATGCAGGACTATCTGCCCGGCTGGACCCTGCCCAAGCAGGCCAAACGCCACGATGCCCTCTATGACGTCATGTGCTCCATTGCCGAACTGAATTTCTACCGACAAAATTTTTTGAAACCAGAAAGAAAGAATTAACCACCCGCTTCGCTAGAGGTCACAGAGGCACAGAGAAGAAAACGCAAATGTGGCGTTTATTCCGGCCATGCGTGTACACATGGCCAAAATAAACGCCACGGTTTCTTGAAGGAATTAGTAGAGAGGGAGGAGTTATCCAAAACCTCCTCTTTCTCTTTGTATTGCTCCAAGGAACCGTGGCGGGATTTTTCATTCTGGTAGTCCAGAATTAAAAATCCCGCCACATTTTCTTCGTATTCTCTGTGTCTCTGTGACCTCTAGCGAAGCGGGTGGTAAAACCTCTTTGAATGCGGATAAGTATTCGAATATGAAAATGATTACTGACCTTAAAACGATCAAGCGGTTGGGGAAACTCAGGCAGGAGGAAAATGACGATTTCCGAATGTATGTCAGGGAGCTCCCCTTCTCCATCAAAGCCATTGATCAGGCCGTTGAAAAGGCCTACGGGGAGGTTTCCCGGAAAGTGGACTGCACCGATTGCGCCAATTGCTGCCGCAAACTCAATCCCACCGTGACGATGGCCGATGCCAAACGGCTAGCCCGTCATCTCGGCCTGACCTTGACGGCATTCACCTCCCGTTACCTCAGCACCCTGGTACAGAATAAAAAGCAAGTTCTGATCTTCCAAAAACGGCCGTGTCCCTTTCTCAAAAAGAACCACTGCTCGGTCTATGAGGTCCGGCCCCGCGATTGCCGGTCCTACCCGCATCTTCACCGGCGTGGCTTCGTTTTCAGGGTCCGCCAATCCGTTGAAAACTACGATTGCTGTCCAATCGTGTTCAACACCTACGAAGCCCTCAAAAACACCCTCGCCCGCCGCATCCGTCCTGCGGCGCAATGAAATCACTGGGGTCAAGTCCGACTTGACAGATCACCGCCTGCGAGCCAAAGATACTGGTACGTAAAATTCAACAGGAGATTTCCCCATGAAAGCTATTATAGATGCCACCACGTGTATTGGATGTGGGCTTTGCGCCACCGTCTGTCCCGAGGTTTTTGAAATGGATGGCGACATCGCCATCGTGAAAGGGACGAGTGTTCCGATTGAAGCCGCCTCCTCCTGCCGGGAAGCCGCCGAATCGTGTCCGGTGACGGCCATCACGATTCAGGAATAGCCCCCACCCCCTTAAAATGGAAACCGGAGTGAGCTCAACCCAACTCGATACCGCCCCCCCGCGCCCCCCTCCCGCAGGCAGGGACACTCCTACCCTCCTTGACCTGAGCCACACCGTCTCCGGTACCCCTGTTCCACCCCGCGAGATCGCCCCTTACCAGATCCTCAGCGAGATCGGGCGGGGCGGGATGAGCACGGTCTTCCTAGCCAAAGATATCAAACTCGGACGCTTCGTCGCCATCAAGCGACTCAGTCCAGCCTTCCTGACCGATGGCTCCATGCGTGACCGCTTCCTCCGTGAGGCGCAGCTGATCGCCTCCCTCAATCACATCTACATTGTCAAACTGTACGATTTCGACATCACCCGCCCCGATCCCCAGATTGTCATGGAATACGTGGCCGGTCCGGGCAAACCGCCCGCCCCCGACTGGCCGCCCCTCTCCCTTAATCTGGAGCAGAAACTGGAACAGAACGAAGCCCCCCTCTCCCTGCGCGTCTCCGTCATCCTCGTCAAAAAGCTCTGCACCGCCATCGAATATGCCCATCGCCGCGGCGTCATTCACCGCGACCTTAAACCCTCCAATGTCCTCCTCGATGACCACGGCGAACCCCGCATCGTGGATTTCGGCATCGCCCGCCAGACGACCTCCGAGGCCGCCAAACTGACAATGACCAGTACCCGCATGCTCTCCCTCGGCTACTCGGCCCCCGAGCAGGAAACCAATCCGGCCATCGCGGACGAACGGTCCGATGTCTACAGCCTCGGCGGTATCCTGTATTTCTGCCTGACGGGCGAAAACCCCCGTTTCTTCCGGGACAGCCGGGTGCCGGATTGCCTGCGTCCCATTATCCTGAAGGCGATGGAGCAGGATCCCGCCCAACGCTGGCCCTCTGCCAAGGACTTTGCCGACGTCCTGGCCCAGTCGGCGGGCGATTTCCTGTCGCCCCTCACCGATCCCGGCATGTGGCGCTGCAAATGGTGCAACGCCCTTAACCCGGTGGACAGCCGGTATTGCACCCACTGCAACTGGGATGGCCTGGAAAGTTGCCCGGAATGCGCCGGCGAAAGCCGGGTAGGCGTCCGTTTCTGCGGCCAATGCTCCACCGACATCAAGGCCTTCGAGGATATGCGGGCCCTGATCAGCCGGTTACGCGACTACCGGCGCCAGAAGGATTTCGCGCGTATCCAGGACGCCGTGGAGGCGGCCAACCGGTTCCAGCCCCGAGGCGCCAAAGGCAAGGAATTACTAAAAGAAATCCTTGAATTAGGTGAAACCGCCACCTGGGCGCTCAAACGCAAGGATGAATTGACCCAGGCCATCACCACAAGTCTCGACCAGCAGAATTACGAAGAAGTACGAGAACGCCTTAATGAATACGGCGTACTCGATGATGGGCCCGAATACAGGGACCTGCGCGGCGAACTCCCTTGGCGTATCGCCGAGCGCAAGATTATCGCGCTCAGAACGGAGCTGGAGCAGACCCGGCAGATGATCATTGAGAAACAGCCCGGCCAGGCGCGGACCCAGCTCACGGATATTGAAAACCGGCTCCTCTCCCTCGGCCAATTGGAATCCCAGTTTCCCTCACTCAAAGGGGCACTGATCCACGACAGCCGTCAACCGGACGTTGAACCGGGCTCCTACGCCAAGGCCGTCACCGCCCTCGCCTCCGATATCAGCCAATTGAAATCGGAACTGGACCGCATTCGCCAATCCATCGAACGCCTCGTCCAGTCGGCCACACTGGCACTGCAAGCTCAGGACTATGACGGATGCCTTAAAATCTGTGCAGAACTGAATGGGCTCTCCACAGACCCGTCACCCGCCGATGCCCTGGCGGAAAAAGCCAAACGCCAGAACGAACAGATGGACAGGCTTCTGACACGAGCTGAAGATGCCCTGAGAAAGGGTGACTTGAAATCGGCCGAACGCACCACTCGGGACGTACTCGACCGGTTCAAACAGGACTCACTCCCCGCACGCCGCCTCCTCGGCCAGATCCGGAAGGACCAGCGGCACCGCACGGCCAGGGTATGGGCGATCGGCACCGCGGTCGCCGCCACCCTCTATGTGTTCAGCATCGGCCCCGTATTCCACTTGATGCTGAGCGGCCCCCCTGCGTCAGTCACCACCCGGGACACGCTGCGCACCATTTATCAGCCCGTTTACTGGCTGCAGGCCCACACGTTATTTAAAGTCCCTTTGGAGCAATACGCCAACCACTGGGATCCCACCATTTTCGAGACACGGTAGCCATCACCCGTCTTTTTTCTCCTGTCCCCAAATGGCTTCTTTGGCCCCCAGAGCTACATGCACCGGGTTGAAACAGAGCGAAATATTATTACCCATAATAATAACCACTACAATGCTTTTATTATCCATAGTATAAACCTTTTCAATTGCATTGGATACGGTATTGCGATATATTTACGCCAATTAAAGGAGGCCTACGATGTATCGTTATGCCATGGAATACCTGAAAGAATGGAAGACAAGGAGCAATCGAAAGCCTCTTATCATTCGCGGCGCACGCCAGGTCGGCAAGTCTCATCTGGTCAGGGACTTTGCAAAACTTGAATTTAAGACGTTCGTCGAAGTCAATCTCGATGAAGACCTGCGCGTTGTCCCATACTTTGACAAGCCAGATCCAATGGAAACTCTGCGTCTGCTCGAACTCCACTTTGAAACAACACTTGAGCCGGAAAACACCCTTCTGTTCATTGATGAAATTCAAGCAGCCCCCCATCTGCTCGCAAAGTTTCGATATTTCTACGAGAAACTCCCCGCCCTTCACGTCATCGCCGCTGGTTCACTCCTGGATTTCACTCTGGAACAGCATGACTTCTCCATGCCGGTGGGCAGAATTGAATATCTGCATCTCGGCCCGATGAGTTTCTCCGAATTTCTCCTCGCCACAGGACATGAACAGTCCTGCGCCTTTATCAAAGGATTCAAAATCGGAGACGACATCCCGGAACCCTTACACAACAAATTTTCCGATTTGCTGGTCTCCTATATCGTGGTGGGAGGAATGCCCGAGAGCGTAAGCGCTTTTGCACAACGCCAATCATATCGGGAATGCGACTTTATCAAGAACACCATCCTCGCCACCTACAAGGATGATTTCAGCAAATACGGCGAGAGGGTCAATCTACAACACCTCCTCACGGTCTATGAAGCACTCCCGAACCTTGTCGGACGAAAGGTCAAGTATGTAAACATCTCCCGGGACATCCGGGCCAGGGACCTGTCTCGCGCCCTGCAGATGCTGGCGTTGGCCCGGGTATGCCACCTGGTATATCATTCTTCATGCAATGGCATTCCGCTGGGGGCCGAGACCGATAGAAATACGTTCAAACCTCTTTTTCTTGATGTCGGCCTGTTACTGAGCGCGTGCGGACTGTCCATGACCGACATCAAAAGCGCGGCGGCGCTCATGATGGTGAACTCGGGGCAGATCTGCGAACAGTTTGTCGGGCAGCAGCTTCTGTATAGACAGGAGTTGTACAAGCAGCCGGAACTTCACTACTGGCTGCGTGAAAAACCTTCATCCAATGCCGAGGTGGATTATGTGATTGCCCTTGGATCTCAAATCATTCCCGTTGAAGTGAAAGCCGGGAAGACTGGTAACCTTCGCTCCCTCCATCAATTCACTATTGAAAAAGGCCTCCATTTCGCGATCAAGATCTGCTCGGAAAGGCCTTCGCTGGTTAAGGCTCTCGGCAAAATGCCGGACGGGAGAACTTACAACAGTCAGATCCTTAATCTCCCCTTCTATCTCATTGAGAAACTTGACTATGCTAATGTTGATTTCCTTAAACCCCTGTGTTTGCCGACATCCGAGAGTTGATCTTCTTCCACTGCCGCGTCCGATTGCTCTCGACTAGGGCCGCCAATATTTTCATCTCGTCATAGCCGGTCTTGAAATCCGGACGGGAAACAGGCGACACCAGCGGATCGCCTTTAACGGCATTGTAGAAATCCCTGAAGAGATTCACTTCCGCATCGTGATACCCCAGCGGATGCCCGCCCGGCAGTGTCGCGTACCGCGCGATACTTTTGTCCAGCAAGGCTGGCGCTTCGGTCAGGATCTCGTTGGGCTTTTCCCGGTGGCCAATCCACAGTTCCGTCGAATGTTTATGGTTCCAGGCCATGGAACATTCGCTGCCATAAATCTGGAACTCCGTGTCCGATTTGCGGCCGGCACAGGCCTCACAGGTGGAAAACGAACCCGGTGCCCCATTCGAAAGACGGAACAAGGTGGCCGAGTAGTCTTCCAATTCGACGTTAACTTCTTCAGTTGCCGAATCAGCCGCCTGGGCAAAGGCCAACACCTGTTTGCGGGGCTTTTGCCGCTTGGGAATGATCGAGGCGAAATCGGCCATTACCTGTTCCACGGAAAGTCCGGTAACGAACTGGACCAGATCAAACCAATGACTGCCCAGATCGGCCGTGATGTTCGAGTCCCCGCTTTCAGAGCGTTCCAGACGCCAGGAATAATCGATCGCACGGGAGAGCCAGTCCTGATAATAGGAGCCGCTGACCATCCGCACGGTCCCCAGGTCACCACGCCTCACCCTGACCGCCATTTCCTGAACCACGGGATAGTAGCGGTAACAGAAATTGACGCCATTCACCAACCCCTTCTTCTCCGCGAGCTCCACCAATTCCGCCGCTTCAGAGAGGTTCATGGCCAACGGTTTCTCCGACAGCACATGCTTACCCCGTTCCAATGCCAGCTTATTGATGGGGTAATGGAACTTGTTCGGCGTGCAATTATGGATGACGTCGATCCCGGCGTCATTCAAGATACTCTCGGGGTTATCATAGGCATTAGGAATGTCGTATTTCCGGGCAGCCTGCCGGGCCAATTCCAGATTAATGTCGCAGACCGACTTGATCCGGACCCCTTCCACCCGGCGCAGGGCCTCCAGATGGATCGGGCCGATATAACCGGTTCCAATCACCCCGACGTTAATCATTTCCGGCCTCTTTTCCCAAGCAGGGACTGCATAATCAGCAGGTCCAACCCTTCATAATCCCGCTCTGCAATTAAGGCCTCGATCTGCTTCTCGTCCAGTGAGCGCGACACCTCAAGCAGATTCATGAAGATCTCCCGGCTATTGGACAGATGGCTGACGGCGGGAACTTTCTGGGTTCGCATCGCCTTGACATCCAGACCGACCCACTCGCCGTTATTCCCGAACCCATGGCGGTCGAGGATACGAACCTGATTGAAGGCGCGGCGTAAATCGACCGACCCAAAGGTCTTGTCCTGGTCAAACTTCAAGCCGTTCTGGTCGTTCAGGTGAACGCTCCACAACTTCTTATGTGCCAGCGCATAGCCCATTTCATCGGAAGGATCGAGCCCGGCCAGGATGGCGTGGGCACTCTCAATCAGGCAACCGACCCGGGCGGGATCATTCGTTAGCAACCCAAGTCCGATCGCATGGCCAATGGTCGGGATATAGGTATGATCCATGGGCTCATTGGGCTTCGACTCGATCATCACGCGAATGGTCTTATCATAGTCGAGCATTTTCTGAACCGCCTCGGCAATGCGCAAGGCGGAGGTGACGGAATCCTTGGATTCCCGGATGTAGGTTCCTTCCCGGGCGAGCCAGAGGACGATGTTCTTCGTGCCTAGGGCCCGGGCGATATCAATTGTGCGCAGGGATCGGTCGAGGGCAAACTGGCGCTCTGCGGCACTGTTGGAGGTGTATCCCCCATCCGTTGTCCGCGCATCCTCCCATAACCGGGGGGCGACAAACTCGGGTACAAGACCATGCTGGTCGAGCAGCGTCTTGACTTTGCCTGCCTCGGTGATGATGGCGGCAGGCGTCAGCTCGTTCATGTTTGGCACTACATCGTCATCGTGGAATTGAACCCCGTCAAACCCGAGTTTCTTATAGTAGTCCAGTTTTTTGGCAAACGGCAAACTGCCGCGCACCTGCGGGCCAAACGGATCCGCGCCTTCATGAATGTTCCACGGCCCGAACGAAAATCTGAAAGTTCCCTGCATAAAACCCACCCTTTCTGTTTGTTTTTAGAAATTAAAGAGCCTGAGTTGCTCTCTTTATTGCTTCGTATTTCGCTGTAACTTGTTCGTCAGTCCAATCCGGATCGACGGACACATATACCGTCCGGCGCAGTATGTCCAACGTGCGCGGACAGGCCGTATCGCTATAATCAGCCCTTAACCCTATGTTCTTGGGGAAAAAGAATGGATTCATATCCGGGTGGTGGGAACTGCGTTTTTCACGCAATGGGCCCCAATTGGTGTAAACGTGCTTATGATGATCGATCAGCACCAGCCCCCCCACCCCTAGCGCAGAGGCAAAGGTACGAGCCATCGCCTCATCCTTGAACTGGAGGGTCAACATCACCCCACAATCACCTTCCTGGTCATTGCTAGGAGCCACCGTCACCTTGTTCTGGAGCTCCACAGCACCGACGAGCGCCTTACGGTTCCGGCGCAGGTCAGCAATGATCCCATCCATACGTTCCAGCTGCACACGCGCAATGGCCCCCATAACCTCATCCGCACGATATTGTTGGGCCACAAAAATTGGTTCGCTCAGTTCTCCCGCTTTCGGGCGGAACACCGCGCCGGAATCATGATAGATCAAGGCGCGTTCATAAACACGCCGGTCATTCGTCACCAAGCATCCGCCTTCACCACCGGCCGAAATAATTTTGAAAAAGTTAAAACTATAGACCCCGGCATCTCCCCATGTCCCTGTCCGCCGCCCCTTATAGGAACCGCCATCCATCTGGCAGGAATCTTCAATCACTTTAATCCCTCGCTTCCGGGCAATTGCCAGGATGGCCTCCAAATTAGCAGGTCGACCACTCATGTGGACGGGAATGACCGCCTTGACATGAGGCCCTATCTTTCGCTCAAAGTCGGCGGGATCGAGCCCCAGGGTTTCATCCACTTCTGCCAGCACCGGAATAGCGCCAACCGTCAGTACCGAAGTGGCAGTCGCCAACCAGGTATACGCGGGCACAATCACCTCGTCACCCGGCCCAATGCCAAGTCCCGCCAAGGCGCACACCAAACCCGCCGTACCGCCACCACTCATGAGCAGGGCATAGGGGACACCCATTTTCGCAGCCCACTCCTGTTCAAAACGCTGAACTTCCTGCAAATGGCCCGCAGTGACGTCCCCAACCCGGAACCACTGTTTGGATAAAATAACCTTAGACACCTCATCAATTTCTTTTTGTCCAGCACGATACATAATTGATCTCCTATAGTTGAATGCCATTGTCCTCCGCATAGCCAATATTGACAATAGACAGGAATTGCGAATACTAAACATTTATCGCGATTTACTGGAGTTCCCTTTATGAATAATGAGTTATTTGATGCCCCTTCCCTGGCTGTCATCCTGAATCAAACAAACTGGCGGATAGTTAGTTCATTATTCGACGAAGAAGTGGACTTCGTCCACCAGCCTACTCACCTGAAATGGCTGCGTAACCATACTGAGAGCCACCCCGCCCGTGAGATTCTATTCAGCTTGAAAGGGAATGGGGTCTATGGCTACAAAGGCAAAATCTATCCCTGCCAGCCTGGCTCGGTTTTTCTTTTCAACTCCTACGAATCGCATGACAATTATTATCCAGCCTCCTGCCCGGAAATGCTCCATTTGTGGCTATCGCTTTTTGAACATGACGTGGTCGCGAAAATCCTGTTAACCCGGGAGGGGAAAATACACAACCTGGTGAGTTCACTCGTTCTCAGCGGAGATCCTGCCGCCTGCCTCTTGACCAGCACATGGGATAAACTGGCGAACGCCACTTCACACGCGACAGTCCGGCGCGCGCAATTGCTTGCCGCTCTCGCATCTTTGCTCTTACGTATCGTTGAATACGGGTATGAAAACAGTGACGGCCATGCTGAATCAAATTTCCAAAGTCAGGTCATCAAGACGATTCGCCATCACGTTGCGAAAACGGCGGGGCGCGATGTCCCGCTCTCCGAAGCCGCGCGTTTAGCTGGCTACAGCAAGCACCACTTCCTGAAATTGTTTAAACGTGAAACCGGCCAGACTTTCCACAAGTATGTAAATGACTGTCGACTTCAGAAAGTAACCGCCATGCTTCAGGAACGGCGCACAAAAACCGAGATATCAGAAGCGCTCGGGTTTACCCATCTCTCAACGTTTCTCCGCTGGATGAAAGCGCAGAAAAACATCTAGAAGTTTTGGCATGAATGCTTATCCTCAGTGAATCAGGCTTGGCCGTCCTGTTTAATCATAATCTCAAAACCCATGGTGACCCGTCCCCGGGCGGAGATCCAACGGTATGTCGGAACCCCATGCATCTTCCCTCGCTCTAACGCCTTCCTGAAGCCATCCGGAAAGGGTGTATTGGTAAATTCCATCCCCCGTGTCAATGTCTTCCCCTCCCATGGGGGATAGGTCTTCGCAAAATTTTCTTCCCAGTTCCCCACCCACGGGAAATCGTCGCGCTTCCACCGATACGTCACCATCAAGCCAAGTTCGGGATTACACGCACTGAACCAAGCTTTCTCCTCCGCAGGATCCATGAGTTGGGTGGAGAAATCCGCATTTCTCTTCCTGGCGCGATCCATGACCCGCAAATCCACCAGTTTGCCATCCACCCCAGGGCCCATCGGCCAGGTAAAGGCCGTGTCCGATTTCAAGCGGGGCGGCTTGTCAAAATAACCGGGATAGGTATGCCCCCGGGTCGCCGACATATCGAACCGCGTCACCCCTTTCTTCAGGAATGGTGGCCCGAACGTGACATGTTCGCACAGGGTAAAAGGTTGGTCACGACGAGACCGGTTGATCAGGACCTCACGCACCGCGACGCGGGTTTGTCCTTTGGCCATTCGGATTGTCCGCCTCAACCGCATCAGGAAGACCGGCAGGTCACATTCAATCACCAGGGAAAGCCCGGTTCGGGTCACAGATTTTCGAATGACACGCCAGCGTGCCACCGTGGCTTCGCCATGCGCTCCCAACCCTTGACGCTCTTCCTCCGGGGACGCTGAACCGAACCACCCCACACAAACATTGTGTCCGGCGATGGTGGCCAGCATCTTGTTCCCAAACCGTTTCGTATCGCGCTTCCTGTAACCCCAGGGGTCTATCCCCTTCCAAATGGGTTCCCAGAACGGATTCACCCGGAGTCCATTCTTGACGATCAGGGAAGCCAGATGGCCGCCCCCTTGAAGGATCACCAGTTGAAGTGTGTCATTATCCAATTCCCAACCCCGGCGGCCCTTGAAGATGATATTACGTATCTGCATGGCAGGCGTCCCCTGTTCAGGCTTTGCAAGTGAAACAAAGGTCGCCCAACACTTCCACCAGACGGTTGTCCTGGGGGAAGCCGGCGCCGCGATGCTGGATAAAACACTCCCCGAATTCGCAACCGATCAAACAACCCTGCTCGCGTGACCAGTTCTGCATCACCTTCAAGTAGGAGTCCCACCCCAGCGCCGCCAGCCATTCACGCTGTGATTCGTGGCAGGCCAGCATTTTCTCCTTCATGCCCACGACCGAGGTGATATCAACACCTAGACTCATCGGTAGCGGGCGCCCGAAAATATCTTTGAGACCGATGGCATTCCAGTAATAGAGGTGCGGGGCACGGGCCGTGGGGGGCGCCGCAGTCCCGCAATCATAAAGTGGAACAGGCGCGATATAGGCCGCGTTCCGGACCAGCCGTGAAGTCAGCTCATGATCCGCCATGTAATCCGTTGGCGGTAGCGTGAAAACAATCTCGGGATCGACTTCGCGCATGATCTTCGTGGCCGCCCGGCGATAGAAGGCGTTGTACTCAACCTCCAGATCGCAACCACCGGCATAATGATATTTCCCGTTCAACACCTTGGCGGCGGCCGCCGCCTCCCCCAGGCGCTTCGCTTTGATCGCCTCGCGGGAAAGCGTCGGGGAACCGACCTCACCCCCTGTCATGGTGGCCAGATGAACTTCATAGCCCCGCTCCGCCAATAGCGCCAGCGTACCGGCGGCCATGAATTCAATGTCATCCGGATGACAACCAAATGCCAAAACTTTTTTCATCACGCCACCTTCCTTGACTGAAGTATCCGTTTGATCGCCCACTCAATTCCGGTAGCTATCCGAAAGAACCCCAAATCGGTTGGATGAACACCATCAACGGAACATTCCCAAAAATCCTTGCCAAGCAGGCACGACCCATCCAAAAAGTAAATATGCCGATCTCCTGCTTTCTGAAGCCTGGCAACAAGTTTCCGCTGCATGGTCTTGCATTGTTCACGATCCTGCGCGCCGTTATGAACGGCCGGTTTGACTTCCATATTCTTGTCATATTTCGCGATATTCATCATAGTGCCACACAGGCCACTGACCAAGCCGCCATCGGCGGGGTCTTCAAGAGTTTGTCACCTCCACTTTTTACCAAAGTAAGATGCTCCTTTCTTCCTTCCGGAACAAGCCAGCGCGCCGTTATCGCAGCACCAGCGCCACGCAGACGTAGTTCCAGCGAGAGGGAAGCATCGATACAGGCATTTAGCAAGAAAACGCTGACGAGATGGCCCTGCGCATTAACACGGGGAACGACCATCACCGGGGCAGTGGTCTGGATAAGCACAGGCAGTTTGCCTC